>JBKOWC010000363.1:0-11331 GCA_046724215.1 Pseudomonadota bacterium
ACGCAACTGCGGCAAGCGGCGCCTCCCATGTCGCCCTCCGGCGACACGGGCTTCACGGGAGGAATGCATGGCACGGGAAGAAATCATGGCACTGAACGACCTGGCGCGGGTGATGTTCGAGACGGCGCCCGATCTCTCGAGCATTGGCCTCACCGGACTCGGCGCCATCGAGCGGAACCTCGATCCGCCCGCGCTCTATGAACGCGCGCTGCGGCGCCGCGAGGTGCGGCTGGCGCGCGCGGGCGCGCTGGTCGCGGACACCGGAGCGCGCACGGGCCGCTCGCCGCAGGACCGCTTCATCGTCGAGGAGCCGACGTCCGCCGGCGACATCTGGTGGGGCGACGTCAACCGGCCGATCGGCAAGGACGTGTTCGACGGGCTGCAGATGCGGGTGGCGGCGTACCTGCGCGGGCGCGACGTCTTCATGCAGGACCTCTTCGCCGGTGCCGATGCGAACTATCGCCTGCCCGTGCGCATCATCACCGAAAATGCCTGGCACAGCCTCTTCGCCCGCAACATGTTCATCCGCCCGAGCGCCGCCCAGCGGCGGCGCTTTGCGCCGCGCTTCACGGTGATCCAGGCGCCCGGGTTCCAGGCCGTGCCCGAGCGCGACGGCACCCGGTCGGAGGCGTTCGTCATCCTCAATTTCGCCAAGCGCCTGGTCCTGATCGGCGGCACTGCCTATGCGGGCGAGATCAAGAAGTCGATCTTCTCGGTCATGAATTTCCTGCTGCCGCCGCGCGGCGTGCTGCCGATGCACTGCTCGGCCAATATCGGTCCGCACGGCGACACGGCCGTATTCTTCGGCCTCTCCGGCACCGGCAAGACGACGCTGTCGGCCGACCACTCGCGCACGCTGATCGGCGACGACGAGCATGGCTGGAGCGACCGCTCCGTGTTCAACTTCGAGGGCGGCTGCTACGCCAAGGTCATCCGCCTCGATCCCACGGCCGAGCCCGAGATCTTCGCGACCACGCGCCGCTTCGGCACGATCCTCGAGAACGTGACGCTGGACGACGCGACGGGCGAGATCGATCTCGACGACGACGGCCACACCGAGAACACGCGGGCCTCCTATCCGATCGACTTCATCCCGAATGCGAGCCCGACCGGCGTGGGCGGCCTGCCGAAGACGGTCGTCATGCTGACGGCCGACGCCTTCGGCGTGTTGCCGCCGCTCAGCCGGCTGACGCCCGACCAGGCGATGTACCACTTCCTCTCCGGCTACACCGCGCGCGTCGCCGGCACCGAGGCGGGCGTGCGCGAACCGCAGGCGACGTTCTCGACCTGCTTCGGGGCGCCGTTCATGCCGCGCCACCCGACGGTCTATGCCGCCATGCTACGCGACCGCATCGCCGACGGTGGCGTGCGCTGCTGGCTCGTCAACACCGGCTGGAGCGGCGGCGCCTACGGCACCGGCGAACGCATCTCGATCGCCCATACGCGGGCGCTGCTGCGCGCAGCGCTCGACGGCGCGCTCGATCGCGTGAAGGCGCGCCCCGATCCGGCGTTCGGCCTGTCGGTGCCCGAGGCCTGCCCGGACGTGCCGAGCGAGGTGCTGCAGCCGCGCAACGCCTGGCGCGACAAACGCGCCTACGACGCCATGGCCGGCGAGGTGGCGCGCCGCTTCGAGGCGAATTTCAGGCAGTTCGCCGACGAAGTGGACGAGCGCGTGCGCGCCGCGGGCATCCGGCCGGCGGCATGACCCGGAACTCCGGAACGCAGATGAACGCAGAGCAGCAGGGACGTTCCAAGCGCCGCAGGCGCCGTGCCCGCTTTTCTGCGTTCATCTGCGACCAGCAGATGTGACGATTCCCCTTACGAGCGGAGGAACGGTCTAGCGCTTCGCGCGCCGCGGAATGCGCAGGCGGGCGGCGGCGGTGCGGCGCTTCGGCCGCTCGGCCAGCAGCGTCTTGCCGTGCCTGATCTCGGTGCCGAGCACGGCAAGGCATTCGCGCATGAAGGCGGCGAGGCCGGGCCAGCCCTTGGCCGTCACCAGGTTGCCGTCGCGCGTGGCGCCTTCGGGCGGCACGTCGACATAGATGCCGCGGGCGAGCCGCACCTCCGGCTCGCAATACTGCAGCGCCGCGACTTTGCGGCCGTCGATGATCTCGGCCGCCGCCAGCACCTGGATGCCGTGGCAGATGCTGAAGATCGGCTTGCCGGTGGCATGGAAGTTCCTGACGATCTCGAGCACGCGCGGATAGATGCGAATATATTCTGGACCGCGCCCGCCGGCGACGTAGACGGCGTCGTAGTCGGCCTCGCGGACCTCCTTGAAGGTCTTGTTAAGCTGGAAGAAGTGACCCAGCTTCTCCGTGTAGGTCTGGTCGCCCTCGAAGTCGTGCAGGCTCGTCTTGATGACCTCGCCCGCCTTCTTGTCGGGGCAGACGACATGGACGGTGTGGCCCACCGCCTCCATCGCTTGCTGAAAGACGAAGATCTCGTATTCCTCGCTGAACTCGCCGACCAGCATCAGGATCTTCTTGCCGGGCATCATTTCCTCCCTTTCCCGCCGCTCCGCGTGGCTCCGCCTGTATAGAGATACGGCCGCCGGCCCTCAAGAGGCGTGCTGTGACCCGCCGCGATCCGAGGTCGCTGCGGGCGTTTCTACAGTGTTGTCACGGCGGCCATCGGCGACGCGACGATGCGCCGCGCGAAGCACGGTTGCGACGCCTGCCCGCGACTCCCAGGTCCGAATTCATGGAACCCATCGTCTCCCGAGGCCTTGGCCGGAGAGGAGCCCTGCAAAGCAGGAGGTAACCATGAACCATCGCGAAGCAATCGGCGGCAACCTGCCGGAGCGGCTGCATGTGCATCGGCGCATCGTCGGCCTGGCCCTTGCCGCCATCGCCTGGACGCTGGCCGCGGTCTGGATCCTGTTCAGCCACAGCTACTACGGGCCGCTGCTGTTCGGCGTCGTCACCCTGCTGGTCCTGATGTTCGTCGCCCTGCCCTGGATCCTTCTCCGTTTGGGCCGCGGGCGCGAAGAGCAGCCGTCCCTCAGCTTCAGGGAATGGACGCACGGCCGCTTCGAGACCGCCAACGGACCGATCACGGCGGGCGAGGCGGCTGTCATGATCCTGCTGCTGCCCACCACCATCGCCGTCGGCATGACAGCGTTCGGACTGATCGAGTTCCTCAGCGCAGAGGGCATCGTGTAGCAGAATCTTGCGGGGGCTGGTAAATCGGACTGAAATGGTTATATTTGCGGGGAAATGGCGCAAAACTGCCCTCGGCGATGATCGACCCCTTCGGCCGCACCATCAGCTATCTGCGCGTGTCGGTCACCGATCGCTGCGACTTCCGCTGCGCCTATTGCATGGCGGAAGACATGACGTTCCTGCCGAAGGCGGAGATCCTGACGCTGGAGGAGCTCGACCGGCTGTGCAGCGCGTTCGTCCGGCTGGGCGTCCGGAAGCTGCGGCTGACCGGTGGCGAGCCGCTCGTGCGCAAGAACATCATGCACCTCGTCGGGTCCCTCTCGCGTCACCTGGAGAGCGGTGCGCTCGAGGAATTGACGCTGACCACCAACGGCAGCCAGCTCGGCAAGTACGCGCACGAGCTCAAGGGCCTGGGCGTCCGGCGGATCAACGTCTCCGTCGACACGCTCGATGCGAAGAAGTTCACGGCCATCACCCGCTGGGGCAAGCTCGACAAGGTGCAGGAAGGGCTGGCGGCGGCGAAGGACGCCGGGCTTGGGATCAAGATCAACACAGTCGCGCTCAAGGGCGTCAATGACGACGAGTTCGACGACCTCATCGCCTGGTGCGGCCGGGAGGGCTTCGACCTCACATTCATCGAGGTCATGCCGATGGGCGACATCGGCGGCGAGGCGAGGCTCGACCAGTATCTGCCGCTCTCGCTCGTGCGGGCGCGCCTGGCGCAGCGCTGGACCCTCGACGAGACCGACTACCGCACCGGCGGGCCGGCGCGCTATGTGCGCGTGCGCGAGACCGGCGGACGCCTCGGCTTCATCACGCCGCTGACGCATAATTTCTGCGAGAGCTGTAACCGCGTGCGGCTCACCTGCACCGGCACGCTCTATATGTGCCTCGGCCAGGACGACGCCGCCGACCTGCGGGCGCCCCTGCGCGCCAGTGCCAGCGACGCGCTGCTCGAGGCCGCCATCCACGAGGCCATCGCGCGCAAGCCCAAGGGCCACGACTTCATCATCGACCGCCGCCACACCGGCCCCGCGGTCGCCCGCCACATGAGCGTCACCGGCGGCTGAGCGGTCGGCGGACCGGCAATCTTCCCGCTCGGCTATAGCGGAATTACCACCCGATATTTCCGACTTGCCGAGATCGCTATATTTCATTGAAAATAGCGTCTCGGACGGATCCCAGGAGAGAGCCCATGATTCAGTCATCGAGGAGACTCGTGCTGGCGGCATTGGCGGGCGTGTTGCTGGCCGTCGCCGCGCCGGCGCGGGCCGACGACCTGCTCGTCTTCGCTGCGGCCAGCACCAAGGACGCGCTGCAGGACATCGCCAAGGCCTATGAAGCTGCCGGCAACGGCAAGGTGGTCTATTCCTTCGCTTCCAGCTCCGACCTCGCGAAGCAGATCGAGAACGGGGCGCCGGCGGCTCTGTTCATCTCCGCCGACACGAAATGGATGGACTATGTCGCCGACAAGAAGCTGATCGTCGACGACAGCCGCCGCGACCTGCTCGGCAACAAGCTCGTCCTCATCGCGCCCAAGGACAGCACGCTCAAGGTCGACCTCGCGCCGAACGCGCCACTGGCGCAGGCGCTGGGCGATGGCAAGCTCGCGATGGGCGACCCCGACGCCGTGCCCGCGGGTCGCTACGGCAAGGCGGCGCTCGACAAGCTCGGCATCTGGGCGTCGGTTGAGCCGGCGGTCGTGCGCGCCAAGGACGTGCGCGCGACGCTGACGCTGGTCGAGCGCGGCGAGGCGGCGGCCGGCATCGTCTATGCGACGGATGCCATGGTCAGCAAGAAGGTCCGCATCGTCGGCGAGTTTCCCGCCGACAGCCATCCGAAGATCGTCTATCCGGTCGCCCTCGTCGCCGGCCACGACGACGCGGCCGCCAAGGCCTTCTACGACTACTTGACAGGTCCGAAGGCGCGGGACGTATTCCTCGACTACGGATTCTCGGTGGCCGGGACGAGTGCTGCAACCAACTGATCTGGAGATCGAGGCGGTCCGCCTGAGCCTGCGGGTCGCCTTCTGGAGCGTGGCCGGCAGCCTGCCGCTCGGCGTGTTCGTGGCATGGCTGCTGGCGCGCAAGCGCTTCCCCGGCAAGGCGCTCCTCGACGGGCTGGTGCATCTGCCGCTCGTGGTGCCGCCGGTGGTCGTGGGCTTCGGCCTGCTCGTGCTGTTCGGGCGGCGCGGCCCGATCGGCGGCTGGCTCTACGACACCTTCGGCATCACCCTCATCTTCACCTGGAAGGGAGCGGCCCTGGCCGCCGCGGTGATGGCGTTTCCGCTGATGGTGCGGGCCATGCGGCTGTCGCTGGAGGCGGTCGATCAGCGACTCGAGGCGGCGGCGCGCACGCTCGGCGCTGGGCCGCTCGACGCCTTCTTCACGATCTCGCTGCCGTTGATGGCGCCGGGCATCCTTGCGGGCATCGTCCTCGCCTTCGCGCGCAGCCTCGGCGAGTTCGGCGCCACCATCACCTTCGTCTCCAACATACCCGGACAGACGCGGACGATCCCGGTGGCGATCTACACGCTGACGCAGACGCCTGACGGCGACGTCGCCGCCCTGCGGTTGTCGGTCATCGCCGTCCTCCTGGCGCTGCTCGCACTGATCGCCTCGGAGCTGCTCTCCCGCCGTATCGACAGCTACATCCGGGGCTAGCGCGTGCTCACCCTGCGGGCGGAGCACCGGCTCGGGGATTTTCGCCTGGCCATCGACCTGGAGGCGCCCACCGACGGCGTCCTCGCCCTTTTCGGCGCCTCCGGCGCGGGCAAGACCTCGATCATCAACATCCTCGCCGGCCTGACGCGGCCGGCCAGCGGCCGCGTCGCCATCGGCGACGACGTGCTCTTCGACAGCGATGCGCGCATCGACCTGCCGCCGGAACGGCGCCGGATCGGCCTGATCTTCCAGGAGGGCCGGCTGTTTCCGCATCTGAGCGTGCGGAGCAATCTGCTGTATGGCTTCCGGCGCGCACCGGGGGACGCGCGCCTGCTCGACCTCGGCCGCATCGTCACGTTGCTCGGCATCGGGCATCTGTTGGGACGGCGCCCGCGCGACCTCTCGGGCGGCGAGAAGCAGCGCGTCGCCATCGGCCGCGCGCTGCTGGCGAATCCGCGGTTGCTGCTGATGGACGAACCGCTCGCCTCCCTCGACGGCGCCCGCAAGGAGGAGATCCTGCCGTTCATCGAGGAACTGCGCGACCAGCTCGGCCTGCCGATCGTCTATGTGAGCCACGACCTCAACGAGATCATCCGTCTCGCCGATACCGTCGCCATCGTCGGCGGCGGGCGTATTGCCGCCTCCGGGCCGATCGAGGATATCCTCGCGCGTCGCGACCTGACCGCCATGACGGGGTTCTATGAGGCCAGCGCCGTTCTGCGCGCGCAGGTCACGAACCATGAGGCCGCCTTCGGACTCACCCATCTGGCGTTCGCCGGCGGCACGCTCCGCATCCCGCGGATCGACCTGCCGCCCGGCAGCGGCGTACGCGCCCGCATCCGCGCGCGCGACGTTTCGGTGGCGCTGGCGGCGCCCGGCGACATCAGCATCCTCAATATCCTGCCGGCGCGCATCGTCTCCATCGGCGCCGGCGACGGACCCTACGTCGACATCCAGCTGGCCCTCGATGCCGCCGGCGCGTCGCTGATCTGGGCACGCGTGACCTCTCGCTCGGTGCATGACCTGCGCCTCACGGAAGGCCGCGACGTCTTCGCCCTCGTGAAGGCCGTGGCCGTCGATCGCCAGAGCGTCAGCAAGCGCGGCCGGGAGGCGTAAAGGTCTCCCGCGTCATTGCCGCCACTGGCCGTCTCGCCTAGCCTATCGCCTGGGAAGGCATGAGGTTCGGCCCGAGCGATGCAACAGGTTGCGCAGCCGCCGATCGGCCCGACGCCACACCCCTGGCGCGCCGCCTTGACGGCGGAATTGCACGCCCGGCCGTACGCCGTCGTGACGGCACCGGCACGGCTCTTTCACTTGGCCGTCGTGACAGGCGAGGCCAGCGTCGACGCGGAGCGACGCCACCTCGGCGCGCTGTGCATCGAGCAGGGCATCGGGCCGCCAGCGGCGGACGCCTCGCATTTCGCCGCGGCGTTTCCAGGCTTCCGTCTGACCTGGGAACGGCACACCGAATTCTCGACCTATACGTTCATCCTGCCGACCGATGGGCCCGAGCCGTTTTCGGTCTCGCCGCGCGCGGCGCTGCCGGCCGCCTGGATCGATGCCCTGGCCGGGCAGACGATCGCCGCCGCGCATGTGGAACTCCTCGATCGGTCCTCGCCGGGTCCGTTGCCGCAACTGCTCGAGCAGGTCTTCGGCGGCGGCAACATTGTCGGCAATGTGGCGGCCGGCGGCCGCGCGGCGGTATGGACCGATCTCGACCTCGATGCCGACGGCACGGTCCGGGTCCTCGTTCATGACCTCGGCATGTCGCCGCGGCAGACCGGCCGCATGGTGCAGCGTTTGCTGGAGATCCACACCTACTGCATGACGGCGCTGTTGGCGTTGCCGCTGGCGCGCGAGATCGGGCCGGCCGTGTCGCGCATGGAGCGGGAGCTTGCGGGCATCGCCCAGGCACTGCCCGCGGCAGGCAACCCCGACGAGCGCGCCATGCTGAAGCGGCTGTCGGCGCTGGCCGCCGAGGTCGAGAGCCTGGCCGCGCGCACCCCCTACCGATTCGGCGCCGCCCGCGCCTACCATGCGCTGGTCACGCGCCGGATCGAGGAGCTGCGCGAACAGCGCGTCGAAGGGCAGCAGACCATCGGCGAGTTCATGGACCGCCGCCTGGGCCCGGCCATGCGCACCTGCGAAACCATGCAGCAGCGGTTGGAGCACTTGTCGCAGCGCGTCGCCCGGGCGAGCGAAATGCTGCGGACACGCGTCGACGTCACCCTCGCCGGACAGAACCGCGATCTGCTGGCGTCGATGGACCGGCGCGCGAAGCTGCAGCTGCGCCTGCAGCAGACGGTGGAAGGACTATCGGTCGCGGCGATCACCTACTATGCCGTCGGACTCGTCTCCTACCTGACGCAAGGATTGATCGGCGCGGGGCTGCTGCTGCCGAAAGAGCTGATCGTCGGCGTCGCCGTGCCGATCTTCGCGGCTGTCGCCTGGCTCGGCCTGCGCCGACTGCACCGCAACCTCGACGACCACTGAGAGCGGCCGCTGGTAAGCGGCCCGCTCCGCGCTATACTCCGCCGCCTTCTCGCCTTCGACACAAGTCTTCCGTGCGCCGCCGATGGGACAACGTTCCGCCAAGCTCAAGAGCTTTGCCTTTGTCGCGTCGCCGACGGAAGAGGCGCAGACGGCGCTGGCCCGCCTGCAGTCGCTCTACGGCGCCCACAATCCGGACGAGGCCGATATCGTCGTGGCGCTCGGCGGCGACGGCTTCATGCTCGAGACGCTGCACCGCTATCTCGGCAGCTTCAAGCCGATCTTCGGCATGAACTGCGGCACCGTCGGCTTCCTGATGAACCGCTATGACGAGAACGACCTGCCGGCGCGCCTGACCGCGGCCCATCGCGAGCGCCTGCATCCCCTGCTGATGACCGCGCGCACGGTCGGCGGCGAGACGCATCGCGCCCACGCCATCAACGAGGTGTCGCTGCTGCGCGAAAAGCGTCAGGCGGCGAAGATCGGCATCCGCATCGACAATGTCGTGCGCCTGCCGGAGCTGATCTGCGACGGCGTGCTGATCTCGACGCCGGCCGGCAGCACGGCCTACAACCTATCGGCGCACGGGCCGATCCTGCCGCTCGGCTCCGGCGTGCTGGCGCTTACGCCGATCAGCGCCTTCCGGCCGCGGCGCTGGCGCGGCGCCATCGTCCCGCACTCCGCCAAGGTCGTCTTCGAGGCACATGAATGCGAGAAGCGGCCGGTGAGCGCCGTCGCCGATTTCACCGAAGTGCGCAACATCGCCGAAGTCCGCGTGCAGGAAGACCACAAGATCACGCTCCATCTGCTGTTCGATCCGGAGCACAATCTCGAGGAACGAATCCTGGCGGAGCAGTTCGAGTAGCGCTGGCCCTGCCGACGTAGCCGGCCGTGGCGGCGATCAAGCGATCGATATCGGCCTGCAGCGGCACGAACCCGGGACTGCGTTCGATCCGCTCCTCGTCCATATAGAGGCCGCGGTTGATCTCGATCTGCAGGCTGTGGCGACCGCCGGCGGGATCGCCATGGCGGGCGACGAGCTCGGCGCCCTTGAACGGATGGTTGAGGGCGACGCTGTAGCCGAGGTCGCGCAGCGTCGTCGCCACGAATTCGGTGAATTCGCCCTCGCAGGTGGTCCCGTGGCGGTCACCGAGCACGAAATCGGCGCGCGGATGCCCCTTCGCCGTCGATTTCATCGAGTGGCAATTGACGTGCCAGACGGCGCCGAAGCGGGCGTGGGCGGCATCGATCATCGACCGGAGCTCAAGGTGATAGGGCTGATGGTAGCGCGCGAGCCGCGCCTGCACCTCGGCGATGCTGAGGCGGCGGCCGTAGACCGGAACCGTCGAGCGGACCAGCCGCCGGACGACGCCGAGGCCGCGGCGGCCATGGTCGCTGGCGACGACCGGATCGGGCCAGGGCTCGGCCAGCAGCTTGGGATCGACGTCTTGTTCGTGACGGTTGGGATCGACGTAGCTGCGCGGAAAGAGCGCCGCCAGCAGGCCGGCGCCATGGCGCGGCGCCGATTCGAAGAGCTCATCGACGAAGGCGTCTTCGGCCCGGCGCATGACCGCGAAGGGCGCGGCGAAATCAAAATCGGCGGGATAGACGGCACCGCTATGCGGCGAGTCGAAGATGACCGGAACCGCCTCCGCCAGCGGATCATGGCGGATCAGGACATTCGGTATGATACGCGGCACCGCTCCTCCTTCCCTTCGCCGTCGGCCAATCCATGCCACTGGCGTCTGCCGGCGGGCTTCGCCATATTAGCCGCCACCCGGGCCGCCGGGACAAGCATAAGACAACCACGGATTCGACATCGTGTCGCCCTCGCCCGCCAGCCTCGAGATGATCGGCAAGCTCATCGCCTTCGATACGACGAGCCGGAACTCGAATCTGGAGCTGATCGGGTTCGTCCGCGATTACCTGGCAGGGCTCGGCATCGAATCCCGGCTCGTTCCCGACGCCGACGGACGCAAGGCCAATCTCTACGCGACGCTGGGACCGCCGGAGAAGCCCGGCATCGCCCTGTCGGGCCATACCGACGTCGTCCCGGTCGACGGTCAGGAATGGACGAGCGATCCGTGGCAGGTGGTGCGCCGGGACGGCCGGCTCTACGGCCGCGGCGCCTGCGACATGAAGGGCTTCCTCGGCATCGTGCTTGCGCAGGTGCCCGAGTTCGTCAAGCGGGGCCTGCACACGCCGATCAACCTCGCGTTCTCCTTCGACGAGGAGATCGGCTGCGTCGGCGTGCGCCGTCTGCTCGCAGTGCTCCGCGACATGCCGGTCAAGCCGTGGGCGTGCATCATCGGCGAGCCGACGGACATGAAGGTCACCGTCGGCCACAAGGGGAAGAAGAGCGTGCGCTGCCACGTCCGCGGCTTCGAGGCGCATTCCTCGCTGGCGCCGCGCGCCGTCAACGCCGTCGAGATGGCGGCGGAGGTGATCGTCCGCCTGCGCGCCATGGGTCAGCGATTCGCTGCCGAAGGACCGTTCGACCCGGACTACGACGTGACGCACACGACGGTGCATACCGGCGTCATCCACGGCGGCACGGCCCTCAACATCGTGCCGAAGGATTGCCATTTCGATTTCGAGTTCCGTTATCTGCCGGGGCAGGACGCGGAAGCGATGTTCGAGCAGGTCCGCGGCTTCGCCGAGGAGAAGCTGCAGCCGGCGATGCGCGCCATCGCGCCCGACGCCGGCTTCAGCTGGAAGGAGCTGTCCGCGTTCCCCGGCCTCGCCACGCCGGTCGATAGCCAGGTGGTCGAGCTGGCGAAAGCCCTGTCCGGCGGCAACTCAACGATCAAGGTTGCCTTCGGCACGGAGGCCGGCCTGTTCCACCAGACGGGCATACCCACGATCATCTGCGGCCCCGGCAGCATCACCCAGGCCCACAAGCCGGACGAATGGGTGAGCCTCGATCAGCTTGCGCTCTGCGAAGGCTTCATGCGCCGGCTGATGGACCGCGTCTGCATCAAGGCCGCCTGATGCCCAGCACCGTCGTCTTCGAT
>JBKOWC010000005.1:0-5801 GCA_046724215.1 Pseudomonadota bacterium
CAAGCTGCATCGCGCGCTCGTGCCCGACAGCCGGTTCGTCTTCTCGGTCGAGCACCCGATCTTCTCGGCGCCGGCGCATCCGGGATGGCTTGCGGACGCCGACGGCCGCAAGACCTGGCCCGTGGACAACTATCTCGTCGAGGGCCCGCGGACGACCGACTGGATCACCCCGGGTGTCATCAAGCAGCACCGCACCATCGCAACCTACCTGAACCTCCTGGTACGCTTGGGCTTCGCGATCGAACAGCTCGAGGAATGGGGCCCCACCGACGCCCAGATCGCCGCCGACTCCTCGCTCGCCGACGAGCGCCAGCGACCGAACTTCCTCCTCGTCGCCGCAAGGCGGTAAGGCACGCCGCAGCGGCCTGCCGAATGTGGCCCGGTCCGATTTCCCGGCCGGGCGGCGGGTGAGGCTCGGGCCTCGCCACGCCGCCCGGTCGGGATCGAAGAGATCATCCGTGCGCGACGCTTCCCGTGATCGGCTGGCGTGTTCCCCGCCCTGAAGCACGGAAGGGACCAAGCGACGTGCTGCCCTTCTGCACGAGGACAAAGTCCTGCGTGACGGTTTCGCCGCTGACCACGGTCACGATCTCCTGGTCCGGAATGAAACGGACGCCACGGGATGCAACGACCTCCGTCGGCCCGGGCTGCAGATTCGTCAGGGTATAGGTGCCGTCTCCGCCGGTCGTGGTCACGATTGTGCCCCGCGCCGCCACGCGGGCGCCGGCAAGCGGCGCTCCGCCGTCGTCGGTAACGGTTCCGGTGATCGTGCCCGGGATCGTCTGCGAGAGGACGAAGTCCTGAACGACCGTCATGCCGCTCGGTATCTGGATCAACGCATTGATCGGCGTGAATCCCGGAGCACTGGCTGTGACCGAGTACTGCCCGGGGTCGACCATGATGCTGTATGCTCCCGTGACATCGGTGAAGGTCTCGGACGAGCCTACCAACACCCTGGCGCCGCCGAGCGGGGGGCCTTGCTGATTGGAAACGTGCCCGGTCAGGACGCCCCGCTTCCTGAGGGCGAAATTGAACATGATCGTGGCACCGTTGGGTATGCTGAAGGTGACGCTGTTCGAGGCGAAGCCCGCCGCCGCGACCTCGAGCGTATAGCTGCCATCGAAGGGCCCCGGGTCCATGGTGATGCTGTAGTTGCCGGACGTGTCCGTTGTGGCCGTGACGACCTCGGGGACGGGACTGTTCTTGGTCAATTGTACCGTCGCGCCGATGGGCGCGCCGCCGGCGGCATCGGTGACCTGTCCCTCTATGGTGAAGCGCAACGTGCGCTCGAGCGTGAAGTTCAGGGTCGTAATCGGTACGCCGTCCAGGATGGTGACGCTGGTCCGCGCCGGAACGAACCCATCCTGCAGCACCTCGACCTGATAGACTCCGGGCGGGAGGAACGAGCTGCTATAGCGGCCCTGGGAGTCGGTCGACAGCTGCTCCTGGTTGTCGCCCGTTGCGGGTATGACGGATGTGGACGTTATGAGGACCGTTGCATCGCTCACCGGTGCGCCGTCCGGGTCACCGACCACGCCGGCCAGGATGCCGTTCGGGAGCGGTATCTGGTTCAAGGCGCCGTCCCACAGAACGTGTACCGTTCCAGGCGCGCCGGGGGGCGCCAGGACCCTGGTGCGGGCCTGGATCATCCAGACCTGCGAGCTCGATTCCTCGCGCAGCAGCGTTCCGTCGTCGGGGATGGTGTTGATGGCGAAGAGGAAATCACCGTAGGGAAAGACGGGGGTGCCGGGATAGAGGCGCGCCAGCGTTGCGGCATCCGGAACCGCGAATCGTCCATTGCCGAAGACCACCCATACCTGTCCCGCGCCCATGACCTGCAGCAGGATTCCGTCGAACGTCTTCGGGAACGGATTGTCCAGGTTGCCCGACGTGATCGTGGAGGTGCCGGGGAATATCTTGTTGATGAGCTGAACGAACGGCGTCGATGCGCTCGTGAGGCCGGTCAGGTTCTGATAGGTCCCGGCCAGCGTTCCGGTCCCGCCCTGGATGACTTCGGAAATGTCGAATCCGAGCTGCGACAGCAGATAGTTGAGAAAGAGCAGCGCGCAGCCGAAGCTGACCGAATTCTTGTCGGTACCCTCGGGTGACGTTATGTACTGGGGATCACGGGCCGAGCCGAGCCAGGCGTTCACCCACGACCCGCAATACCGATAATGCCCGACCGGGAATCGCAAGATGCCGCACAGCTGCGACAACCCCTCGCCGTCGCTGTTGCCGGCGTTCCAGCGGCCGTCCGAAAGCGACATCAGGATCTCCACCCACTCGTTCATGAAGACCATCTTGACGCTCTCGGCGTTGGTGGTCGCATCCACATTGATCGCGGTGCCGTAGCCGCTGTTGTTTCCGCCGCCGGTGAGGTTCAGATTGACGACCTGCCGATTGCCGGATCCGAACTTGCCGTTCGGCGTGCCAAACCAGCTGGTGGTGACGTTGAATTCGTTCTCGAGCACCGCGAGCAACGCGTTGGCGTTTGCGATCACGGCCGCCTGATTGGGCAGGCTGTCTTCGTATTGCACCTTGAAGTTGAATGTCAGACCGGGGCCCGCGCCGATGTCGGTGAGTCCAACGCTCGATAACGCCATGGTCGTTCCTCCTTCGGAAAAACACCGCCGTTCGCGACGTCGCGGGCGGTCATGTGGACGCCGACACTGTCGGCGATGCTGCCTGCCCTGAGGCCTCGGGAGAGGGATCTCTCGTCGCTGCCGACCTGATCGATCCTGCTTTGACCGTTTCGGAGCATCGGGGCCAGCGTGCATTCTGGGCATGCAGCGGAAAGCCGGTGTGAGCGGCCTCACAGTTGTTGGCGACCGGTGTGCGACAGATTGCCGCGAACGTTCGAATTGCGACCTGCTGATGTTCGGCTACCAACTCAATAAATGGTGACAGAGTTGCAGCAGAGGTACGGATAGTCGATGCCCTCAGGATTATGGCCGCCGATCCGCGCTCTCCGGCGCGATGCGGACGTAGCAGGATGCAATGGAATGGGGCGCACCGACCGACGCCCTCCTCGTCGCGGCGCGGCGGTAAGCGAGTGCCGACCCAATCAGGTGGGGATCATTGGTTCGATCGAGGCGATGGAGACCGCGCATGAGTTCATCCTCGATCATCTTGAGCTGCTGTCGCATCACCAGCCGGAATCGGCGATACCACCACCAAGGCCGACGTAGACCGGATCATCACGGGCTTGTCGGGACGACCTTGCGCGGGCCGCATGGTTGACATTTGTTCACCCACTCTTCGCGCCAGACTGTGACACCGAAGTCGGGCAAGGTTCTCGGTTGGCGAAGCGCGATACACCACGCCTATCGATCGCGGCGAGCGCAATGACTCGCTTCAGTGCGTCCGGGCGTGTCAATTTTGCGCAAAGTTGGATAATCCTGCGCAAAACGGGTGGTGCGCTTGTACGATTATCTAACCTGTCCTGGACAACGAGTGGTCGTGCCGCCAAAAGAGCCCGCCAGGACGACAACAATCAGGCGCGATTGGAGAGTTCAGTGCCGGTCCGCAGGCGGGGGACAGCATGACAGATGGAACCGAGCGCATACAGCTGACCGTAAACGGCGAGGCGCGGCAGCTCGAGATCGATGTCCGGCAATCGCTGCTCGACCTGCTGCGCGAAACGCTCGATCTGACCGGCACGAAGAAGGGCTGCGACCAGGGCCAATGCGGCGCCTGCACCGTGCTGGTCGATGGCCGGCGCGTCGTCTCGTGCCTGACGCTGGCGGTCACGAAGGACGGCGCGAGCGTCACCACGATCGAAGGGCTGGCGAAGGGCGGAACGCTGCATCCGCTCCAGCAGGCGTTCATCGATCACGACGCGTTCCAGTGCGGCTACTGCACGCCGGGCCAGATCTGCTCGGCCGCGGGATTGATTGCCGAAGGCAGGGCCAAGACGCCGGACGAGATCCGCGAGCTGATGAGCGGCAACATCTGCCGTTGCGGCGCCTACACCAACATCGTCGCGGCGATCCGGCAGGCGATGGGGCAGTCATGATCCCGTTCCAGTACGCGCGCGCCGGCACCGTCGCCGAAGCGGTGCGCCAGATGGCCGCAAGCCCGCAGGCCAAGTTCATCGCCGGCGGCACCAACCTCGTCGACCTGATGAAGATGGATGTCGAACGGCCGGCACGGCTGATCGACATCTCCAGGCTTCCTCTGGACAAGGTCGAGGAAACCGCCGGCGGCGGATTGCGCATCGGCGCCCTCGTGCGCAACGCCGATCTCGCCTATCACCCGCTGGTGGAGCGGCGCTATCCCGTGCTGTCGAGTGCGCTGCTCGCCGGCGCGTCGCAGCAATTGCGCAACATGGCGTCGGCGGGCGGCAACCTCCTGCAACGCACGCGCTGCGCCTACTTTTACGATCTCGCGACGCCCTGCAACAAACGCGAGCCGGGCAGCGGCTGTTCGGCCATCGATGGCCTCAACCGCATGAACGCGATCCTCGGTACGAGCGACGCCTGCATCGCGGTGCATCCGTCGGACATGTGCGTGGCGCTGGCGGTGCTGGAGGCGACGGTGCACGTCACCGGCCCGCGCGGCGAGCGCGCCATCGCGGTTGCCGACTTTCACCGGCTCCCCGGCGACACGCCGCAGCGCGACACCAACCTCGATGCGGACGAGCTCGTGGTTGCGATCGAGCTGCCGCCACGCGGGTTTGCGACGAACTACACCTACCTCAAGATCCGCGATCGCCTGTCCTATGCGTTCGCGCTCGTCTCGGTCGCGGTCGGGCTCGAGCTCGCGGACGGGTCGATCCGGGAAGCACGCTTCGCGCTCGGCGGCGTCGCGCACAAGCCATGGCGGAATGCGCAAGCCGAAGCGGCGCTGCGCGGCCGCCCCGCCGGCGAGGCAGCGTTCGCGGAAGCCGCCGCTCTCGTCCTGCGCGAGGCCAAGGGCTTCGGGCACAACAGCTTCAAGATCGATCTCGCGCGCCGGGCGATCGTCCGCGCGCTCTCGCAGGCGGCGCGCGGCACTCCGCAGTCGCAGTCCAACAAGAAGATCGCGTGAGCCGACCCATGGCACCTTACATCGGCACTGCCACGTCCCGCGTCGACGGCGTCGCCAAGGTCACCGGCGCCGCGAAATACGCCGCCGAGTTCAACGTTCCCGGTCTCGCCCATGGCAGCGTCGTCTGCTCGACGATCGCGAAGGGACGCATCGCGCGCATCGACGGCAGCGCTGCCCTGAGGGTCAAGGGCGTGCTCGCCGTGCTCACGCACGAGAACCGCCCGCCGATGGCGGACAACGACGAAGCCTACAAGGATGACACGGCCCCGAAGGGGTCGCCGTTCCGGCCGCTCTACGACGGCAAGATCTTGTTCAACGGCCAGCCGATCGCGCTGGTGGTGGCGGAAACATCCGACATCGCGCGCTTCGCGGCGTCGCTCGTCCGGGTGGAATACGACCAGGAAGCGCATGTCACCGACGTCCATCGCCGGCGCGAGGCGGCCGTGCCGCCAAAGCCTCCGACGAATCCCTTCGAGGCGCTGTTCGCGCCCCCGAAGTCGCGCGGCGCGCCCGAGCGGGCGTTCGCCGCCGCCGCCGTGCGCCACGACGGGGAATACTATGTTCCGATCGAGCATCACAACCCGATGGAACTCTTTGCCTCGACGGTGATCGTCGAAGGCGACGGCAAGCTGACGGTCTACGACAAGACCCAGGGCGTGCAGAACGTGCAGCGGTATCTCTGCCGCGTGTTCGGCATGAGGGCGGAGGACGTCCGCGTCATGTCGCCCTTCATGGGCGGCGGATTCGGCGTCGCGCTGCGCCCGCAGTTCCAG
>JBKOWC010000260.1:0-5685 GCA_046724215.1 Pseudomonadota bacterium
CAGCACGATCTTCCCGCCGCCATGTTCGTACGCTTCCCTGAAATACTTGGCCAGGAGCGTGGTATACTCGGTCGTGTTGTCGCGCAGAAGATAGACGGTCTTTCCGCTCAGCTTGCCGAGTACGTATTCCGCGCCGGCCGCTGCCTGCACGTTGTCGCCGAAGCAGGCCAGGAACATCTGGGAGCCGACCTGCTCGGGAAGCTTCGGCGATGTTGCACCCGGCGTCACGAACGGCACGCCGGCGGTCTCGAAGATCGGCCCCAGGGCCAGGACGGCATCGGAATCGGTGAAGCCCAGTGCTACGGGCACCTTGTCCTGGTTGATCAGCTGACTTGCCGTCGAGGCAATGACCGTCGGGTCGGTCTTCGTGTCGTAGATTACGAGTTCGATCTTCTTGCCCAGCACGCCGCCGGCGTCGTTGATCTCCTTGGCCTTCAGCTTGGCACCGTTGAGCGCGGGTGCATCCACCGACGAAAGCGCACCGGTCACGTTAAAGGGCGCCCCGATCTTGATGGTGTCATCAGCTGCCGCCAGCCGCGACGAAAACGAGCTGGAGGCGATCGCAAGACCGGCCGTCATGGCCAATCCCACCACGTTCCTTCTGGTCCGTTTCATGTGTTCGTTTCCTTTCTCCCTCTGTGAAGCGAAGCGGCAATCCGTCCGAACGACAGTTCGTGGTCGCCCATGACGCCGCTCGGACGGAAAATCATGATCAGGATGAAGATCACGCCGAGAACGATCTGGCTGCCGCCATAGATCGGCGGCACGGCGACGACGCCGAGATCAAATCCACGTTCCAGATTGCGCAGAACCTCGCTGAGCAGCGAGACGACAATCACGCCCACCACGGCGCCGGTCACGCTTCGCATGCCCCCGATCACCAGCATGCTGATCAGCGAGAAGGTATAGGCGAAATAGAAGCTGGCGGGCGAGAAGGAGCCGATGTAATGGCCGTAGAGAGAACCGCCCACACCGGCAAAGAAGGAGCCGATCACGAAGGCCGAGAGCCGGGTAGGCAGCACCTCGATGCCGACCGCCTGCGCCGCGATGGTGTCCTCGCGCACGGCCCGCCAGGCGCGGCCCTTCGGCGAATAGATGATCCGCGCGAGCACGACGGCAGTCAGCAGCAGCCAGCCCATCGCCCAGGGCAGCGTGGTCTGCAGCGGTACGCCGGTGAAGGTGCGGGCGCCGCGCGTATAGGTGTCGGAATTCACCAGCACGACATTGACGATGATGAGAAAGCCGAGGGTCGCCACGGAAACGAAATGTCCCGAGAGTCGCATGAGCGGTGCCCCGACCAGAAAGGCCAGCACCACGCAAACGAGGCCGGCGACGATGGTGGAGGGGAAGAATCCGAGATGGATGGCGGCGATCCAAGCCGGCAGATCTGGCAGATAGTTCGTCTTGTTCGCATCGGAGAGCGAGAGCACGCCGGAGACATAGGCTCCGACGGCGACGAAGCCGATATGGCCGAGCGAGAACACGCCAGTGAAGCCGTTGGCGAGTCCCATGGAGATTACCAGCAGGGAGTTGATGCACATGACGGTCGCGACGCGCACGAGATAGTCGTTCATCAGCGCGGGTGCCCAGATGCTGAACAGGCCCAGCAGCACGGCGCCGGCGATGATCAGGAGGCGTTGTTTCCAGATCAAAGCTTCACCTCCTGGGAGCGCTTCAGGAGGCCATTGGGGCGGAACAGCAGAAAGACGATCAGCAGGGTGAAGACGATGGCGTCACGGTAGGGGGAAACCTCCGAAGGCAGGAAGGCAACGATGAGGATTTCCAGCGCACCCAGCAGATATCCCCCGAGCAACGCGCCTGCGATGCTGCCAAACCCGCCGATGATGGCGCCAACGAAGGCCTTCAGCAGCGGGGTGAACCCCATGGTCGGCTCGACCACGCCGGCCTGAGCGGCCCACAGAATGCCGGCGAGACCGGCGAAGCCCGAGGCGATGGCAAAGGCCACCACGATCAGCCGGTTGACGTCGAGGCCAACGAGGTGTGCGGCACCCATGTCCTCGGCCGCCGCGCGCATCCCCAGCCCCAAATCCGTGCGAGTGACGAACCAGCCGAGCGCGGCGAGGGCCACGGTCGTCAACGCGACGGTCAGCAGATTGATCTGGGTAAAGGTGATCTGGCCGTCGAAGAGTTGAAAGGCGTTGTTCATCCAGTCAGGGAGCGGAAAGTTCCGACCCGAGCTGGTGAACATCAGAATGCCGACATTCTCGAGTATATAGGTGACGGCGAGGCTGGTGAGCAGCAGCGTGACTTCCGGCGCGCCGCGCACCGGACGATAGGCCACGCGCTCGACGATGACGCCAGCGAGCGCCCCGAGGCCGATCCCCACGACAACCGCCCAGCCGAAACCGAGGCCGAGGGACTGCAGGACCAAGGTGGCGTAGGCCCCCACCATCATCATGTCGCCATGGGCAAAATTCGTCATACGCAGGATGCCGAAGATCATCGAGAGGCCGATGGCGACCAGCGCATAGAGGCTGCCGAGGCTGACGGCGTTGACGATCTGCTGGATGATGTAGAGTTCCAGGCTCACGGTCGCGCACCGAGATAGGCCGCCGCCACTGCCTCGTAGTCGGCCTTGAGGTCGGCGGCCGATCCAGCCAGGTTGATCTCGCCGGTACGCAGCACGTAGGCACGGTCGGCGAGATCGAGGGCGAGATTTATGTTCTGCTCGACCAGCAGCATCGTCACGCCTTCCGCCTTGAGCTCGGCCAGTGTGCGAAAGATCTGGCGAACCAGCAGCGGCGCCAGGCCGAGCGAAGGTTCGTCGAGCAGCAGGACGCGTGGCCGGGCCATGAGGGCACGGCCCAAGGCCAGCATCTGCTGTTCCCCGCCAGAGAGGGTACCGGCAGGCTGCGTCATGCGCTCGCCCAGGATAGGGAACATGGCGTAGATGCGCTCGCGGTCCGCCGCGACACCGGCGCGATCCGCCCGCGCCGCCGCGCCGAGGCGAAGGTTCTCCGCCACGGTCAATGTGCCGAAGACGCGGCGGCCCTCCGGGCAATGCGCCACGCCCAGTCGCACGATCCTGGCCGGCGGCAGGCGATGGATCGCCTCGCCGTCAAGCAGGATGCGCCCCGCCCGCGGTCGGGTGAGGCCCGAGACGGTGCGCAGCAAGGTGCTCTTGCCCGCGCCGTTGGCGCCCAGCAGCGCCACCACCTCGCCGGCGGTTACGCTGAGACAGACGCCACGGATCGCCGCGACCGCCCCGTAGTTGACGCGCAGATCGGCAACCTCGAGCAACGGCTCCGCGGACTGTTTGCCAACCACCGCTCTTGCCGCCTCCGGTACTCGTTCAGGCATGACCAAGATAAACCTCCCGGACGCGGGGATTGGCCTGTACCTCCCGGGGGTTGCCCTCGAAGATGAGCTCGCCGTGAGCAAGCACCTGGATGCGATCGCAGAGATTCATGATGAGGTCCATGTCATGCTCGACGACGATGACCGCCACGCCGTAGCGCCGGCGGATATTGTCAATGAGCCTCAGCAGGCCCTGGGTCTCGGCCGCATTCATGCCGGCGGCTGGCTCATCCAGCATCAACAGGCGCGGGCGGGTCGCCAGCGCGCGCGCCAGCTCCAACCGGCGCTGATCGCCGTAAGGCAGGTCGGCGGCGCGATCATCCGCCCTGGCGTGAAGGGCGATCAGGTCCAACAGTTCGTCGGTTAGCTGATCGACGGACCTGTTGACGTGCGCGAGCCGTGGCAGACCCAGAACGGCATCGACGAAGCTGAGGCGATGGCGCAGTTGGGCCGCGGCGCGCAGATTCTCGCGGACGCTAAGCTGTGGGAAAAGCCGCGTGCCCTGGAATGTCCGGGCCACTCCCAACCGCACGATTTGAGGAGCGGTCATATGCTGAATCTCTCGCCCCTCGAAACTGACGGTGCCGACATTCGGCTTCAGGAATCCGGTGACGAGATTGAAGAAAGTGCTCTTGCCGGAGCCGTTTGGACCGATCACGCCCAAGATCTCGCCGCTGTTCACCTGGGCACTGTGATTCTTGAGCGCGGTCAACCGGCGGAAGGACTTGGTGAGACCGCGAGTTACCAGAATGGGCACCGCTTCCGCCGAAACAGCCGCAGGCTCCATGCCGTCCTGTCTCCCGAATGCCGTACCGGCGCAAAAAAAGGACGCCGTTCCTGCCAGCCTGTTTGCGACCCTGTTTCCCACGGCCTGGCTCGATGGCGCAAGCGCTCGCGGCCTACTCACCAAAGGCCTTGGCTGAAAGTCGTCCGTGGATTTGTATTCAGCATTTCATACTGTAATTTCCGAGTCAATTTTGTAATGGTAGTTCGCGAGCAGGAAGCCAAGCCGACGCGGAGGATCGACGCGAGCACAAACTCTGTGCTCACTGGGCGCGTGTCGTGCGCACGAGCGTCGCCGGCGATGTCATGCAGAATGCTAGGATGAAGCGGAAACCCGAACTCTCGATCGCAGAGACCATCCGCCAGGGACTCGGCGGGCTGACGCCGACCGAGCGCAAACCGGCGCTGGCGCTGCTCGCGAACTATCCCGTGCCGGGCCTCGAACCGGTGGCGCAGTTCGCCAAGCGCGCCGGCGTCAGCGGCCCGACCATCCTGCGACTGGTGGCCAAGCTCGGATTTGCCAGCTATCCCCGCTTCCAGCAGGCGTTACGAGACGAGCTGGAGCAACGCGTGCGGGCGCCCCTGGCCAAGATCGGGGCACGCCCCTTGGCACAGTGGTCGGACGGCGATTTCGTCAACAACCACGGCCGCGCCATCGTCGCCAACATCGAAACCTCGCTCAGCGAGATGCCTCGCTCGGAGTTCAAGGGCGCGCTCGATCTGCTGGCCGACCGCGGTCGCCGCATCTCGCTGGTCGGCGGCCGGTTCAGCGCCAGCGTGGCACTCCAGTTCTATCTCCATCTGCGAGAGTTGCGTCCGCGAGTTCAACTGATCAGCGGGCAGACCGCAACATGGGTGGAACACCTGTTGGATTTTGGGAGTAAAGACGTTCTCATCGTGTTCGATATCCGCCGCTATCAGGATGACGTGGTCCGCTTCGCCAATGAGGCAGCGGCTCAGGGCGCGGATGTCGTACTGTTCACTGACCAGTGGCTCTCGCCGATTGCGGCAGTGGCCCGCCACGTCTTCGCCCTGCGCACCGCCACCCCCGCAAGCTGGGAGTCATTCGGCGCCTTGTCCGCGCTGACCGAGATCATGGTAGCCCGCTTGCAGACAATGAGCTGGAACGAGGCGAGGCGACGCATGGAATGCCTCGAGAAGATCCGCAATCGCCTCAAATCATCTTGAATGTTTCCAGGTGGGTCAGCGTGAACCTCGAGCCACTTATCGTCGTCAGCACGTGCTTGATCACTCGCACAGCGGCTGTGCCGATTATGTGTGCATCCGGGTTTGCTGTAGGTAAGCTGACTACTCACGGAGTTGGCCTTGCATGTGAATCCAGGCTGCGGGACGCGAGGGTCGGAAGACTTCATTCCTTGCTGCGGCGCCATGATCAGAACGTAAAGGCATAGATGTGGTTATCGGCGGCGACATAGAGATGTCCGCCGGCCGCCAGTATCGAGCCGAAGTGGCGCAGGCCGGCCATGGGTGTGCCGGTTGCGCCCGTCAACTCCTCGCCGGTGTCGCCGCGATAGGCGTGCAACCGGTTGTCGCCTTCGGAGCCCGCGACCCACACGATGGGAT
>JBKOWC010000179.1:0-11021 GCA_046724215.1 Pseudomonadota bacterium
GCACGGCGTGACGCACCTCTGCGGCGCGCCCATCGTCATGAACATGCTCATCAACGCCGAGCCGACGCTGAAGCAGGAGTTCGCCGAGGGACTCGCCGGACGCACGGTCGAGCTGATGACGGCGGCGGCCCCGCCGCCGGCGCCGGTCATCGAGCAGATGGAGCGCATGGGCTTTCACATCACCCATGTCTACGGCCTCACCGAGGTGTACGGGCCGGCGGTGGTCTGCGACTGGCACGAGGAATGGAACGGTCTGCCGCTCGGCGAGCAGGCCCGGCTCAAGGCGCGGCAGGGCGTGCGCTATCCGGTGCTGGACGGGCTGATGGTGGCCGATCCGAAGACGCTGGCGCCGGTGCCGGCCGACGGGCAGACCATGGGCGAGGTGTTCTTCCGCGGCAACATCGTCATGAAGGGCTACCTCAAGAACCCGAAGGCGACGGACGAGGCCTTCGGGCAGGGCTGGTTCCATTCGGGCGACCTCGGCGTGCGCCACCCGGACGGCTACATCGAGCTCAAGGACCGCTCCAAGGACATCATCATCTCCGGCGGCGAGAACATCTCGACCATCGAGGTCGAGGGCGTGCTCTACCGCCACCCGGCGGTGCTGGAGGCGGCCGTGGTGGCGCGGCCCGACGCGACCTGGGGCGAGACGCCCTGCGCCTTCGTGACGCTGAAGGACGGCGCCAGCGCCACGCCCGAGGAGATCATCGCCTTCTGCCGCGCCAGCATGGCGCACTTCAAGGCGCCGCGCACGGTTGTGTTCGGCCCGCTGCCGAAGACCTCGACCGGCAAGGTCCAGAAGTTCGTCCTCCGGCAGCAGGCGGCGGCGCTGCAATAGCCCGGCAGATTCCCATTTTCCTCAAAACGTGCAATTTAACCTGACGCAAATTGCGTATTCTTCCCGCTGGAGCTCGGCCACAACCGAAAAATCGAGCGACGAACCCCATGTCCAGCAGCGTTCGTAGTCCGGCGGGCGCGCGCAGCGCCCCTACGAGGTTTGTTCATGATTCACGATGTCCAACAGCGAGCAAGTTCACGCGTGACCACTATACGAACAAAACAGGAACTAGTCAAGCGGTCATCCTGTCATGTGGCAAAAAATGCCACTGGCGCGCAGTGCCGCACCGTGTTGGCTGGGCCGGCCGGAATCACTACCTAGACGGCCTACCATCAGCCAGTTCGAGGTGCGTCATGCAGTGGAAGAGAAGCGTCTTCGCCGTTGCAGCCGTCGCCATGCTCGCGTCCGCCCCGGCCTGGGCCGGATGCATGCCCGGCGAAAGGATCGACGGGACGACCGCCGACCAGGCGAAGAGGAAGATCGAGGCCGCGGGCTATGCCGACGTTCACGACCTCTCCAAGGGTTGCGACAACTACTGGCACGGCCAGGCCATGAAGGACGGCGCCGCCGTCAACGTCGTGCTGTCGCCGCAGGGCCAGGTCCTGACCGAAGGCAGCTGACGCGAGCCGTCTTCCCTCGTGGCCTCGACCTCGTCGCGGCGCGGGGCATAGCGCCCCGCTCTTCCGGGTTTCGCCCGGAGGGCGGGCGCCCATTTCAGCGCGCTGACGGGGGGCGCCTCAAGGATTCCGATTGGCCCAGCGGAGGACCGCGTCTGTAGTCGCCGTGTCGACGACGACGTTCCGATACCAGTCGACGAGCATCAAATGCGCTGCCGTCGCGAAGTGCGACAATTGCGATGCGAAGTCACGCGACATGGCGGACGCTGACGCCGCCACTCCCATCTGCACGACAAGACCGTCCGGTGCCCGCTGCCCGTAGACAAACCATCCGCTCCCGTCCGACAAAGCAAAGCCGCCGCGGACAGTTCGCTTCGGCTCGGAGATGGTCAAGGCGGACATGGCCAGCGGTTGCTCGTCATCGAGGTGAATTCCCGCGGCCGCCAACGGCGAGGGATGTTCTTTGCGCACGTAAACTTCGGTCCAACCGCACTTGGCGCGATGCTGTTGGTCGAAAACGGCTAGAGCCGCAAGCTGCTGGTCTATGTAGTCGCGGTTGACCGAAGCGACGAACTCAATTTCGCGCCAGTCGTCCTCATGCAGCCGCATCGCCCCTTCAGGCGGCGATGTCTCATCGACGGCGGGCAATTCGTCACAGATGGTGCGCAGCGTGAAAAGGAGCTGTTTCGGATCGACTTGAATTTCATCTGCCATGGCACCCAGCCCCCCAGAAGATGGTCGCGGCAGCAAGAAGAACGAGCGACAGTTGCCGCGTGACTGTAGCTCCTTCGGTGACGCACCTGTCCATTGGCTTGGCTGGCCCGACTGATCGTTGCGTCCCTTGGCAGCAGTGTGCTTGGTCGGGGCGCTCCCGCGCAACATTGCTCGTGAGCGAGCGGCCTTGACACGAATATGACTCTCCGGCGCGCTACCGCGCGCGAGACCCCCGCCCCCGCCACAAAGGGCGGGGAATCTTGCCGCCTGTTCCGTCGCGGGGAGCAGGTTCGATCTCCCCTGCAGGCCAATTGTGGCGATTTGACGCCTTTCTCACGAGTCCGCGCCGCTCCGGCCGTCTCCGCCGAACGATGGGCTCACGCCGGCGCGCTACCGTTGCGCCCTCATTGCCGAAGGGAGTGCGAATGCCAGCGAAGCACGCGCGCGATCGGCTAACCCAACAAGACGAAGCCGAAGCTCGACAAACCTGCGGTGGCATATTGTCGGACGATCGTCGAAGGGCCAGATATGGCCGACGGGTCGCGGCGGCGAAGATCGAGTCCGAGGACATCGGGGAACTCGACGCCGAATTCTGAAGGGCTTCACCGAGGCGGGGAGGACGGCCATGGACGACCGGCGGGGCGTTTCCGTATCGACGGACAATCCCAGGAATCTCGAGATCTACGAACAGGCGCTGCGGGCGCTCAACGTCTACCGCGGCGATCCCGTGGCGATCATCGACACGGCGCTCGACGACGATCCCGACTTCGTCATGGGGCACGTGCTGAAGGCGCAGGTGATGATCACCATGTGGGAGCGCAGCCTGCTGCCGAAGATCCAGGACAGCCTGGCGCGGCTCATGGACCTCGACAACCGCAGCAATGCGCGCGAGCGGGCGCACGTCCATGCCATCGACCGCTGGGCGGCCGGCGACTGGAACGGCCACCGCGCCGCGCTCGACCGCCTGCTCGTCGACCATCCGCGCGACCTGCTGGCGCTGCAGGTCGGGCACATCGCCGATTTCTTCCACGGCGACCGCGACAACCTGCGGGGCCGGGTGGCGCGGGCACTGCCGGCCTGGACCCGCGAGGACCCGGGTTACGGCCTGCTGCTGGGCATGCACGCCTTCGGCCTCGAGGAATGCGGACAATATTCCCAGGCCGAGGAGGCCGGGCGCCACGCCCTCGACATCGACGCCGAGGACTGCTGGGCGCAGCACGCCGTGGCGCATGTGCTGGAGATGCAGGCGCGCCAGGCCGAGGGTGTCGCCTTCATGGAGGGGCGCAAGGCGAACTGGGCGCAGGGCGACAACGGCTTCGCCTTCCACAACTGGTGGCACACGGCGCTCTACAACCTCGACCAGGGCAACGGTGCCCGCGCACTCGAGATCTACGACAGGGGCGTGCGGCCGGAGCCGGCGGAGGTCCAGCTGATGATGCTCGACGCCGCGGCGCTGCTCTGGCGGATGCACCTGCGCCGGATCGACGTCGGCAAGCGCTGGGACGAGCTGGCGTCCGTGTATGAGAGGGGCGGCGAGGCCGGCTTCTATGCCTTCAACGACATGCATGCGATGATGGCCCATGTCGCGACCGGCCGGACCAAGGCCGCGGCGGCGCTCTTGAAGGCGGCGGA
The DNA here is from genome assembly GCA_046724215.1 of Pseudomonadota bacterium. Lineage (GTDB taxonomy): Bacteria > Pseudomonadota > Alphaproteobacteria > Dongiales > Dongiaceae > JBKOWC01. The sequence continues at coordinate 3,802 of JBKOWC010000179.1, forward strand.
GGCGGCGGCCAAGGACGCCGGCACCAACGGCATGATGACGCGCGAGGTCGGCCTGCCGATACTGCGCGCCATCGAGGCCTTCGGGCGCGAGCGCTATGGCGAGACCGTGGACCTGCTGATGCCGGTCCGCTACCGCGCGCATCTCTTCGGCGGCAGCCACGCCCAGCGCGACATCCTGCACCGCACGCTGCTCGAGGCGGCGTTGCGCGGCGGCGACCGCGCGCTGGCGCAGGCGCTCGCCAACGAGCGCACGGCGCTGAAGCCGCACTGCCCGTTCAGCTGGAGCCTGCGGGAGCGGGCCGCGGCGTAGGCATCTTGTCGCGACGTAGGCATCCTTGACCATGCGCGCGGGCGGTCGCTAGCATGCGGGCATCGGGGATCACCGATGCGGCCATCTTGGGGGAAGGGAAATGAATTGCGCTCCGCTCGCGGGGTTGCGGATCCTCCTGGCGGAAGACGATTACCTCATCGCCATGGACATGGAGGCGACCCTGCAGGCGCTCGGCTGCGTCGTCATCGGCCCGGTCCGATCGGTGCGAGAGATCGAAGACATCGCGGGAAGCACCCGGCTCGACGGCGCGCTGCTCGACGTCAACCTGCGAGGCGAGACGATCGACCGTGTGCTGCCCGCGCTGGTCGAGCGCGGCGTGCGGGTCATTCTCGCGTCCGGCTACGAAGAGAAGGCGCTGGCGGCGCAATATCAGGGCGTGGCCCTGATCGCGAAGCCCTATACCGATGCGGCGCTCCGCGCGACCTGCGAGCGGGTCTTCCTCGGCGTGGGCTAGGTGGCGTGGGAGATGGCCGAGCCCGGCCCAGGTAATCGGGATCACGCTGGCGCCGTGATCGCCGATCAGGACCGCGGGCTCGTTGGCGCCGCGCGACGATCCAGATGACGGCCCTCGAAATCTTTGTCGACGCCGATGCCTGCCCGGTGAAGGACGAGGTGTACCGGGTGGCCGGGCGCTATGGGCTCAAGGCGTACGTCGTCGCCAACAGCTATATGGCGGTGCCCGCCGGACCGCTCATAGAGCGCGTCGTCGTGGACGGCGGCTTCGACGCGGCCGACGACTGGATCGCGGCGCGCGCCGGGCCGGGCGCGATCGTGATCACCACCGACGTGCCGCTGGCGAGCCGCTGCGTCAAGGCGGGCGCCGCTGTCATCGCGCCCAACGGCCGCGCCTTCACGGCGGACTCCATCGGCATGGCGCTGGCGACGCGCAACCTGCTGCAGGATCTGCGTGCCAGCGGCGAGGTGACTGGCGGACCGAAGCCGTTCTCGAAGCGGGACCGCTCGACCTTCCTCTCCGCGCTCGACGAAGTGATCGTGCGGCTCAGGCGGGCCGCCGGACACGCGAAGCCATGACGAGGGCGGCGGCGAGCGCCAGCGCCGCGGCAGCGGCGAGCGACGACGGGCGGAAGCTGCCGCTGAGCTCGAACGCATAGCCGGCGAAAGTCGGGCCGAGCATCTGGCCGAGGCCGAACGACGCGGTCATGAGGGCGAGCGTGCGGCGCGGATCGCCGCGCGCGAGGCCGCGCGCATGCACGAGGCCGAGGGCCGTGATGCCCATGATGGTGCCGCCGAGCAGAGCGGCGGCAGCGATCACGGCGGCGGCGCTCGCCGCCAGCACGCTCATCGCCACGCCGGCCGCTTCGACCAGGCAGGCGATGGCGAAGCTGCGGTCGTTGCCGAGTCCGCGGCCGATCCACGCCCACAGCGCCACCGACGGCGCCGCCGCAAGGCCGACGACGAGCCAGACGACGGGTTCGATGGGACGCAGCGCCGGCGCCGCCCGCACGATCGTCGAGATGAAGGTCGCGGTGATGACATAGCCGAAGCCGAAGAGTCCGTAGGCGACGATGAGCGCGAGCAGCCGGTGGTCGAGGCGATGACGCGCGGCCGCCGCGGCCGCCGGACGGGCATCCTCGGCCCGCGGAATCAGCCGGGCGACCAGGGCGAGTGCGACAAGCGACACGGCACCGCTCGCCAGCCACTGCGCCCGCCAGTCATGGCCGCTTGCGGCGAGGCCGGCGACGAGGACCGCCGACAGCGCGATGCCGCAGCCGACGCCGGCGAAGTGCAGGGCGGTGAGGCCGGGGCGACCGGCCGCCGCCAGCCGGTCGAGCACCAGCGCCGAGGCGAAGACGAGCACGAACGCGCTGGCGACCCCACCGACGAAGCGCAAGGCGAGGAAGAGAGGGAGCGATGCAACGAGCCCCATGGCGCCGGTCGAGAGCGCGCTCAGCGCCAGGGCCGCCAGGAACCACGCCCGCCGGCTCCCCGGCAACGCCTGAGCCGCAGCCGCCAGGGCGCCGACGAGATAGCCGAGGAAATTCGCCGACGCGATGAGGCCGGCGGCGGACTTGGTCAGCCCGAGGCCGGCGGCCATGAACGGCAGGATCGGGGTATAGACGAAGCGGCCGATGCCCATCGCCGCGGCCAGGGCAACGAGGCCGCCGATTGCGATGCCGGTGACCGCCGGAGCGCCGCGCTTCATTCGGCCGCGACGCGCCGCGGCTCCGCGGGCGCGAGGTGGCGGTGGCACTTGAACCGGCGGCCGTCGGGATCCTTCACCAGATGCAGAACGCGGCCATAGAACTGGCGGTGGCCGTCGGGACGCCCGATATTGATGACCGCGACATCGGCGAGCGACCCCTTGAACAGCGCCAGGATTCGGTCGCTGGCGTCGTCGTCCAGTGCGTCGAGCGCCTCGTCGATCACCACCCAGCGCGGCTTGTGCAGCAACAGGCGCGCGAAGACCAGGGATTGCTGTTCGTCTTCGCTCAGTTCGTGGTCCCAGCGCGCACTGCTGTCGAGCGACCTCGACAGCCGCTCGAGGCCGACACTCTCGAGCGCGGCGACCAGATCGGCATCGGCGAATACGGTCTGCGTGGCCGGATAGGCCAGTGCCGCACGCAGCGTCCCCGGCGGCACATAGGCGTGCCGCGGCACGAAGGCGACGTGGTCTTCGTGCGGCAGGGCGATGCGTCCTGTCCCCCACGGCCACAGGCCGGCGATGGCGCGGAACAGCATCGTCTTGCCCGTCCCCGGCTCGCCGACGATCAGGACGCGCTCGCCCGGCGCGATCGCGACCGGCGTCTCGCTCAGCATGGTGCAGCCGCCGGGCGTGGCGATCTCGAGATTCTCCAACTGCAGCTTGTCCTCGCCGGACACCGGGACGAACTCGACGCGGCTGGAGGACTTGCCGAGCTCGTCCATGGTCAAGACCGCCTGCCGGAAGCTGGCGACGCGCAGCAGCGTCGCCCGCCAGTCGGCGATGGTGCTGAAATTGTCGATGAACCAGCGCAGCGCCTGCTGCACCTGGATGAAGGCGCCGACCGCGACCATCATCGAGCCGAAGGAGAGGTCGCCGCCGAAATAGCCGGGCGCCGCCACCAGGATCGGCGCGATGATCGTGAACCAGCCGTAGCCGGCGGTGACCCAGGTGAGCCGCGTCGTGGCGCCGACGATCCGGCGCATCACCTGGAGGACGCGATCGAGATCGACGTTGAGGCGCCGCTTCTCGTCGGCTTCGCCGCGATCGAGGGCGACGCTGTCGATATGCTCGTTGAGATGCACCAGCGCGAAGCGCAGCTCGGCCTCGCGCGCATAGCGGTCGGAATTGAGCTGGATGAGCGGACGGCCGACGCGCCAGCTGGCCCAGGAGGCGGTGGCCGCGTAGATCAGCGCGCACCACACCAGATATCCGGGAACGATGAAGCTCTGGCCGTTCAGGTGGAGCGTCATGGTGCTGGAGAGGATCCAGAGCACGCCCATGAAGCTGCCGAGCAGGAGCGACGACTGCAGGAGGCCGATGCCGAGGTCGGTCGAAAGCTCCGTCAGGTGGCGGGCGTCCTCGTGAATGCGCTGGTCCGGGTTGACGCCGATCTCGCCGGCGCTCGCGAGGCGAAAGGCGCGCCCGGGCTGCAGCCAGTGGTCGAAGAGATCGCGCACGAGGCCCTCGCGCAGCTTCACCTTGGTCATCTGGTTGAGCCACATCTGCGCCACGTTGAGCGCCAGCAGCCCGCTGGCGATGACCGCGAAGACGACGAGCTGGTCGAGGAACGTGCCGGCGTCGCGGCGCGCGAGGGCGTCGTAGAACGGGCGGTTCCAGGCGTTGAGCCTGACCTGGCCATAGGCCGTGGCGCCGATGACGGCGACGAGGCCGACGCCCAGGAAGATCAGCTTGTTGCGTTCGGGCGAGGCCAGGAAGGCGCGAAACATCATCCAGGCCTGGGCCGGCAGGCTGCCGTCGATCGCCGGTTCGGCCGGCGCCTCGGCCGGCCGGGCGGCGGCGGGCGGCGTACGGGGATCGTCCATCGACTTGCCCTCCCTTCCTGGCGCGCCACTATAGCGGCTGGACCGCCTTCGCAACCGGATTCGGGGCCACCGGCGCCGGCTTTGACCCTTCCCAAAGCGCGCGGCGGCGCCTATAAGACGAGCCGTCCCATCAACAACCAGAAAGGAGGTGATCCAGTGTCTCATTGTCTCAACCCGCGGTCGTCGGGCACGGTGGCCTGGATCCTCTCTCTCGAGGTCCGCGCCGCCTGAACCGCCGTTTCTCCGGCCGCAGGCCGGAACGCGGATACGACAATGGAAGGGCTGCCCTGCCAAGGGCAGCCCTTCTTGTCTTTGCGCCGCAACGGCAACATCTGCTACAGCGGCGAACAGAGAAGGCAGGCGATGCAAAACGCAACGCAAGGAAACCGCTCCGTCGCCCGTCTGGTTCGCGGGCAGCCGACGAGCGACGGGGCCGGCGTCAGGCTGACGCGGGGCATCGGCGGAGCGACGCTGCCGCAGGCCGATCCGTTCCTCCTGCTCGATGAGTTCGGCGCCGACGATCCGGATGCCTACATTGCCGGCTTCCCCGACCATCCGCATCGCGGCTTCGAGACCGTCACCTACATGCTCCAGGGGCGCATGCGGCACCGCGACAACAAGGGGCATGAGGGCGTGCTGGAATCGGGCGGCGTGCAGTGGATGACGGCCGGCCGCGGCATCGTCCATTCGGAGATGCCGGAGCAGCGGTCCGGCCGCATGCACGGCTTCCAGCTCTGGGTCAATCTCCCGGCCAGCGACAAGATGCGCGAGCCGCGCTATCAGGAGCTGGCGGCGGCGCGCATCCCGAACGCGACGCCGGTGCCGGGCGTCAAGGCGACGGTGATCGCCGGCCGCTTCGGCGGCATCGCCGGCGCGGTGAGCGAGATCGCCGTCGACCCGCTCTATGTCGATCTGCGCCTCGAAGCCGGGAGGACCTATGCGGCCGATCTGCCGGCCGGACACACGGCCTTCGCCTATGTCTTCGAGGGCGCGGCCGCGCTCGCCGGGAAGACGGTGCCGCGCGGCACGCTCGCGCTGCTCGGCGACGGCGACGGCGTGGCTATCGAAGCCGGCGCGCAAGGCGCGGCGCTGCTGCTCATCGCCGGCCGGCCGATCGGCGAGCCCGTCGCGCGCTATGGCCCGTTCGTCATGAACACGCGGGCGGAACTCGAGCAGGCCTTCGCCGACTTTCAGGCCGGACGGTTGTAAGTGCTGCGCGGGAGGAGGGCGTCATGAGCGAGATCTTTCAGCACGGCGGCGACGCCCGTCGCGTCGAACCGCCGGCGACGGGATCGACGGCGTTCGGCAGCGCGGCGCTGCCGTGGGAGCCGTCGGGGACGGACGGATTCTGGATCAAGCCGCTGCTGGAGGATGCGCGGGCCGGCCAGAAGACCTGGTTGATGAAGATCGATGCCGGCGCCTTCGCGCCCCTGCACGCGCACGAGGAACTCGAGCAGATCTACGTGCTCGAGGGCACGTTCTACGACCAGGAACGCAGCTATGCGGCGGGCGACTTCATCGCCCGCGCGCCCGGCGCCCAGCATACCGCCGGCAGCCGGGACGGCGCCGTGCTGATGGTGATCTACACGCCGGCCTGAGCCGGGCCGGCTTCAGGCGCGCCGGAACAGCCGCTTGACGAAGCCACCGATCGCGGCCACCACCGCGATGCCGCCGACGATGAGCGGCTTGGCGAAGCCGAGCAGGAACTTGAAGAACCCGGCCTTGGCCAGGATGCCGCCGGCGATCAGGCCGCCGATCCCGTATTCGGCCGCCTTGTCGAGGCCGGGCTTGAACTCGGCGTAGGTGTTGCCGGCGTCGAACGCGACCATCGCCAGGATCTCGTTGATGCGGCCGTCGATCGTGGCGAGCTGGTCCATGCCGCCGACGACGTTGAGGTCGAGAACGCCGCGGCGCCCGAGCACGCGGATCTCAGGGTCTCGTCGGAATCGTCGCTGAACTTCAGGCGCTTCGCCCAATAGAGCTTCTTGGCTTGCGCGTCGTAGTAGGGCGGTTTGGCCCAGCCGAGCAGTTCGACCGTTGCGTAGTTCTGTTTCTTGCGTTCCTCGTTGTCGTCGCGCGTCGACTGCTGCATGTCCTTCAGCAGCTGGTCGTAGTCGATGCCGGCGGCATCGGAATCGGGGACGTTGCCGCTGTCTTCGTATTGAATGACGATCGCGTAGGTCGGACGGCCGCCGTCGGTCGGGATGATCATGCCCAGCGAGTCCTTGGCGGCGCCGGGCGGATTGCCCCACAGCTTGACCAGGAAGGTCTCGCTGTCGGCCGGATCGAGGTAGGCGAAATGATCGGTCAGCGAGAGGTGCGCGAGATTGCTGCCGAGCTGAATCTCGCCCTTCTGCTGCTTGAGGCTGCCGAAGATCTGCTGCGGCGATTCGTCGGCGCGGGCGGCGAACGGCGCGAACGCCAAGGCCGCGGCCAAGGCAAGAGAATAGAAACGGTACATCGGGCCCCCTTTCGCGGCAAGGCGGCGGAGACGCGCGGCAGTGCCGCCCGCCGCGCATGCGATCGCTCTGCCGATTGCGGTGAGCGTTCCATGGCAAGTCGATGCCAGACTACACGCCGAGGGCTTAACAGGTTGTGACAGGCGTCACTGGTTGTCGCGCAGGACGTTGCGGCCGCAGATGTAGCCCCAGGTGAGACACGGGCCGATCGTGGTCCCGGCGCCGACCGCCTTGGTGCCGATGGGGTTCGCCATGGCCAGCCCGGCGCAGTAGAGGCCGGCGATGCGGCTGCCGTCGGGGCGCAGCACCTGGCCCTGGGCGTTCGTGCGCGCGCCGCCCTTGGTGCCGAGAATCGCCCGCCGGTAGGGCGCCGCATAGAAGGGTGGGACGTCGATCGTGCCGAGGGCGCCGTTGCCGTGCGGCCGGCCCGGGTCGCCGGTGTG
>JBKOWC010000333.1:0-4202 GCA_046724215.1 Pseudomonadota bacterium
CGCGTCGGAGCCCTCCTGGCCGGCGCCCGAGATGGTCTGGTCGACAATGTGCTCGAAGAGTTTCTCCGCAACTGAGCCGTAGGTCGTCGGCGGCACGGCCTTGCTCGGCTTCGCCAATGCGGCATAGGCCGCTTGATCGAGCCCCGGCCCGGCGCCGCGCACCTTCGCGACCCAAGCCTCGAAGTCCGGCGCCGACACCGCCTTGGCGGTGAACCGCATGTCGGAGAACCCGTCGCCGCTGTACATCGCCGAAATTCCGGTATATTCGCCCGGCGCATCCGCCATCAGATTGAGGTGCGTCGCCATGCCGCCCATGGCGTAGACTTGGCTGCCGAGCTGCGGGATGAAGAAGGAGTTCATCACCGTTGCCGAGGTGATCCGGAAACTGACCGGGGTTCCCGCGGGGAAGACGAGTTGGTTGACGGCAGCGATGCGCTGATCGGGGTAGATGAAGAGCCACTTCCAATCGAGCGACACGACCTCGACCTGCAGCGGCTGGACTGTTGACGGTAGGGGTGCGCGCGGATCGAGTTCATGTGTGCTGATCCAGATGACCCCGCCCAGGAGGATCACGATCAGCGCCGGGATCGACCAGGTGACGAACTCTACGCGTCCCTCATAATCTTCCCCCAAGCTGCGGTTGGCACGAGCATTCGAAGCCCTGTACCACCAGGCGAAACCCAAGGTTGCCACGATCACGGGAATCACGACGACGAGCATGATCTCCGTGGAATTGAAGAGCAGCAGCCGCTCCGCCGACGCAACGGGGCCCTGCGGATCCAGGACCCCGGCCCGCTGACAGGAAGCCAGCGGCACCGCGGCGCATCCGACGAGCCAGCCGACGCCACGCCATTTACGGGTTGCTGAACCGCGCGCTGCACCGGGCGCTCGAGATAGCGGGCCGGCACCCCACCACCAGTTCTTTGCGCGGCGCACAGAGTCCTGTTTCATGACCGGACCCTTAGGCGGCATGAACGAAGAGGTGCTTGGACGATCCTGCTGCGACTGGGACGCTCATGCGCCGATCTGCCCGATCCGCGTGGCCAGCCGTGAGCATCCAAGGGGTAGCTGAAGCGCGCGGGCGATCGTGTCGCTGATCAGAAGCGGGCGCGGGTTACCCATCGCGATCAGCGCAGGCACCCTCCCGCATTGCCGGCAGTTCGCCGGCTCTTGGACGGATAGCGGCCGTGCCTTCCTCGTGTGTACTCCAGTCTGCCGAGGGGGCTACCCCGATCACAAGGCAGCGAGCGCCAGCGCGATGCCCTGGCCACCGCCGATGCAGAGCGTGACCATGCCGCGGCGGAGGCCGTCGCGGCGCATCGCATGGAGGAGGCGCGTGGTGAGCACGGCGCCGGTGGCGCCGATCGGGTGGCCATGCGCGATGGCGCCGCCGTCGACATTGATGATGTCTTCGGGCAGGCCGAGCTCCTGCGCGACGGCAAGCGGCACGGCCGCGAAGGCCTCGTTGATCTCGATACGCTCGACATCGCCGAGCTTCCATCCCGCCCGCTCCAGCGCCGTCCGGACGGCCGGCACCGGCCCGAGGCCGAACAGGCCGGGTTCGACGGCGGCGACGCCGTAGGAGACGAGCCGCGCCATCGGTTCGACCGACCTGGTTTCGGCGAAGGCGCGGTCGCAGACGATCATCGCAGCCGCTGCGCTGTTGAGGCCGGGCGCATTGCCGGCGGTGATCGTGCCGTCCGGGCGGAAGGCGGGACGCAGCTTGGCCAGCGCTTCGCTCGTCGTCTCGGGCCGCGGCGCCTCGTCGACGGCGAACGTCTCGATGCCCTTCTTGCCACGGACCTCGACGGCGACGATCTCGTCGGCGAACCGGCCGGCTTTCTGGGCCGCGCCGAAGCGCTGTTGCGAGCGCGCGGCAAAGCGGTCCTGCGCCTCGCGGGTGAGCTGGGCGCGGGTGACCAGGTCCTCCGTGTGCCAGCCCGAGTGCCTGCCCGAGAAGGCGTCGTCGAGGCCGTCGCGCAGCATGCTGTCGTGGATCTCCGCCGGACCCATGCGGTAGCCCCAGCGACCGCCGTCCATCAGGTAGGGCGCGCGGTCCATGTTCTCCATGCCGCCAGCGATGGCGGCGTCGATCTCGCCGGCGGCGATCTGCTGCGCGGCCGTGACGATGGCCTGCGCCCCCGAGCCGCAGACGCGGTTTACGGTCATCGCAGGGACCGACACCGGCAGGCCGCCGCCGATCGCCGCTTGACGGGCAGGGTTCATCCTGTTGCCGGCCTGGATGACGTTGCCCATGACGACGCTGCCGATCGCGCCGGCATCGAGGCGCGAACGCCGCAGCGTTTCGCCCACGGCCGTCGCGCCGAGATCGGTCGCCGGGATCGTCTTGAGCGAGCCATTGAAGGCACCGATCGCGGTGCGGACGGGATTGCAAAGGACGATGTCACGCGTGCTCACTGGAGTCTCCTTTCCTGAGGGCCGCGGCGCCGGGATCACGGGCGCACAAAGACCGGCGCCTCGATTCGCGCGACGAGCATAGGCACCCAGATAAGGAGAGATCCGCATCTGTCAATCGTGAGCAGTTGAAATAAGTGTATATGCGCTTAACTAAGCGCATATACGTCTATCCCCACTGATGGAGGAAGTCATGACCATCCGCCGCATCTTCATGGTCGTCGCGTCGGCACTGGCGCTCGCCGGCCAGAGCCTGGTTCTCTCCACGCCCCGCGGCGTCGGCCTGCCGCCGGTCGCGGTAAGGATCAGCCGCCAGGGGAACAGCCTGCTCGTAGAAGAGCCCGCGACGGACTGACCTTCACCGGGCCTACGCCGCGAGCCGGCCGGATCAGCGGCGGAAATGGGCTTGCCTCGCCGCAACGCCGCCTCGTCGTCCTTGCTGAGCGAAGCCTTGAAACCTTGCCCTTGCCGGCAAGTTAAAGATCGCGATGACGGCATTTGAGACACTACGCCGAGGTACGCGCCTTTGCGAGGGTCACCATGTGGGCACGGGCGGCCGCTTCGTGATTGAACAGCCGCGGCTCGACGCCCAGTACGCCCACTACATAGAGGACAGAGTCCTGGAAGCCCGGGCGATCGTCGCACATCTTGAGCTCGAGCATTTCCACGTCGCCGGCGTGCGCCACTTTTCGCGTCGATCGGATCATCATCGGTGCCTCGGTGAGATAGGATTGCGCCATTCCCCGCCGGCGCGTTCACTACGGACCTGTCTCCCACGAGCTCCCATCTGAGATTGGGGTGGAGGCGCCATGATCGCCCCAGCGCGGCGCCCAGCTCACCGACATGCCGAAGATCGCGTAGCCACCCAACGCCAGCACGATGAGCCATAGGACGATCGACGGCCTCGCTTTCGCGCGTCCGCCGGGCTCGGCCCCGCCATGTCGAACGACCAGATCGCTGCGCGGCAGGAGCTCGATCAAGCGGGCGGCGATCTTTCGCGTGTCCGATGAGTCCCAACGGCCCGCCGGTAGTCGCCGGATCAAGCCATCCAGCGCCGCCGCTGCAGTCGTCTTCGGCAGATCGGATAGGCGGGCGGCCTCCTGCCAGGGGTCGATGTCGAGCCGCGCCAACGCCGAAACGACGCTGAGCGGCATTCCGTTCCCGTCCTCGCCGATCGACGCAAAGAGGAACGCGTTGAACCTGGAATAGGGGAGCGCGAACGGTGACGGAAGAGTCACGGTCGTCTCGTCTAGGGTCCGGATGCCGGCGGCCGATCGTCGCCCGCCATGCTCGGCGATGCTGCAGTCGGCCTCCGGCCCGATTTCGAGGACACGGAATTAGAAGTCCATGTCGCCCATGCCGCCCATGCCGCCGCCACCGGGCATCGCCGGCGCGGGCTTCCTCTCCGGCTTCTCGCCGACCATCGCTTCGGTGGTGATGAGCAATCCCGCCACGGAAGCAGCACCCTGGAGCGCGAGCCGCACGACCTTGGTTGGGTCGATGATGCCGGCCTTCACCATGTCCGTGTAGCTGCCCGATTGCGCGTCGAAGCCATGGTTGAAGTCGCTCTTTTCCAGGAGCTTGCCGACCACGACCGAGCCGTCGGCGCCGGCATTCTCGGCAATGAGACGGGTCGGATAGCTCAACGTACGCCGGACGATGTCGATGCCGACCTGCTGGTCGTTGTTCTCCGGCTTCAGTTTGGCGAGCGACTTGATGGCGTGGAGGAGCGCGACGCCGCCGCCGGCGATCACGCCTTCCTCGACCGCGGCGCGGGTCGCGTGCAT
>JBKOWC010000001.1:0-9917 GCA_046724215.1 Pseudomonadota bacterium
TCGTAGGGGCGACCGGCAGGTCGCCCGTCCATCCGTCGCACGGCGCCACGGGCGACCAGCCGGTCGCCCCGACTGGGCCGCCTTCGCGCATTCGACGCCGGCCGCGGCGCCGGGCTCGAGCACCAGCATCCGGCGCAGCACGCCGTTGGTCCAGCCGAAGCCGTCCTGGCCCGGATATTCGCCGCCGCCGCCTTCGCGCGACGGCTCGACCACGTCGTACTTCTCCATGAGCTTGCCGGTGCGTCGGTAGGCGGCGACCACGGCGCCGATCCAGCGCGCCGCGATCGTCCGCGCCAGCACGGTCTCGCCATAGTCGGAAAGCCCCTTCACCGCGATCCACTGCAGCGGCGCCCAGCCGTTCGGAGAATCCCACTGCTGGCCCGAGTCGACCGTCGTGGTGGCCAGCCCGCCCGGCTCCAGCAGCTGCGCCTGCACCACCGTCGCCACGCGGTCGGCATCGGCCTGGGTGGCGATGCCGAAGAACAGCGGAAAGAGCGCCGCCGCGGTGAGCTGCCCGCTCGGCCGCCCCTGCCGCCAGAGATAGTCGGCATAGGCGCCACTGCCGGCATCCCAGAGATAGCGCAGGATCGCTCCCTTGCGCTTCGCCGCCTGCGCCTCGAGCGCGGCCGCCTTCGCGGGTTCCTGCGCCAGCGCGTAGGCCTTGGCGAGCGTGGTCTCCAGGTGGAACAGCAGGCTGTTGAGGTCGACCGGCAGCAGCGCGGTGGTGCGGATGCTCGCGAGCGTCTTGCCGTCGGCGAGCCAGCGCGAGCTGAAGTCCCAGCCGGTCTCGGCGCCGGCGCGCAGGTCGCGATAGACGTCGGCCACCGGCCGGCGCGCGGCATGCGCCGTCTCCACGTCCTCCCGGTACGATTCGTCGCGCGGGCTGTCGCGGTCGTCCCAGTAGCGGTTGAGGAGCGTGCCGTCCGTGAGCCGCACGACCCGGCGGTGCGCGTTTCCGGGCTTGAGCGTGTCGGCGCCCTCCATCCAGAAGGCATATTCCTTGCTCAGCGCCGGCAGGAAGCGGCGGTAGACCGCCGCCGGATCGCGGCTCCCGGCGGCGATCAGGTCCACCATCGCGGCGAAGAACGGCGGCTGCGAGCGGCTGAGGTAATAGGTCCGGTTGCCGTTGGGGATGTGGCCGTAGCGGTCGATCAGGCTCGCGAAGTTCTCGACCATGTCGAGCGCCAGATCCTGCCGGCCGCTCTCCTCCAGCCCCAGCATGGTGAAGTAGGAATCCCAATAGTAGATCTCGCCGAAGCGCCCGCCCGGCACGATGTAGGGCCGCGGCAGCGGCAGCAGCGACGAATTCGCGGCGCGCGCGGCGTCGTCCGGCTGGCGCTGGAGCACGGGCCACAGCTTGTCGATGTGGCTGCAGACGTCCTCGCTCGCGTTGGAGCGATAGGCGCTCGCCGGCGGCCGCTCCACGCTGAAGTTCGCCCGCACGAAGGCGCCGAGGTCGAAGCCGGGCCGGCCGCGCTCAGCGCGATAGCGCTGGATGACGGCGGCCGGCGCCTCGTGCGGCACCATATCGACGAAGCCCTTGCCGTCGGGAAAGACGCGCTGCATCTGCACGTCCACGAACAGCGGCCCGTAGAGCTCCGACGGCGGCTGCTCCTGGGCGACGGCCGCCGTCGCGACGACCCACGCGACGATCAGGCCAAGCGTGACCCTGCGCTTCACCACATGGCGACCTTCCTGCTTGCTCCGCGCTGCGTCAATCGGACGAACGTCCTATCGGCAGAGGCTGGTGAACACATCAAACCCTCGGTTGTCACCCCGGCGAACGACGCACGATGCCGAAGTTCCTCCGGCTTGATGCGGGGGAATCAAGGGAGTTTGTTCACACGCAGGGAACGAGACAGCCGATTCCACCGCTTCGGGATCCGCGCTAGGCTCTCCATGCTATGAGCAGGCGGGCAGCCTTATGACGGGTCATCTGTGGCGCGCTCCGGAATGAAGCGCGGCGGTCCGATGCTTTGGTTGATACTGGCGCTTGCCGCGGGCCTCTCGATTCCTCCCGTGACGATGATCGTGAACGATCTGACCCACCCGGTGCCGGAGATCAACCCTCTGTTCATCGGCGGGGTCGCGCTGTTCTGGCTCGTGCTGGTGTGGGCGCCCGCAATGATTTGCATCTGGGTGCCGCGCAACGTCGTCAGGGTTCCCATCGTCGTGTTGCTGCTGGTGCCGTATGCCGTCTGGATCCAGCGACTGGGCGACCAGGGCTTTTTCTGGTCGCTCATCCGGCCGGACATGGCGACCGGCGAAGGCTATTTCGACACCAAGGCGGAGCGCGACCTGGCGGCCGCGATCGTCGCGTGCAACGTCTACGAGGACCCGCCGAACTGCGACTTCCCAAAGATCGATGCGCTGGTGCGGGCGGCGAACGTCAATACGGTCGGCCGGCGCGACAAGACGTTCATGGATCTGGCACTCGAAGCCGGTGCGGTCCCCGAAGTCGTCGGCTCGCTGCTGCGCGCCGGCGAGACCGCGGGCGACGCGCGGGGCAAGGCGATGCATTACGCGTGCGAGCAGGTCAAGCCGAAGCTGGCCCGCGCCGTGCTGGCCGCCGGCGTCGATCCGAACCTGCGCGAGGCGGACGGAACGCCCTACATGATTCGGGCCGTCGCGATGCCCGACGGCCTGGCGGCGTTCCTCGACGCGGGCGCCGACGCCAACGCCGCGGCCCCGGAGGGAAACACGGCGCTGATGGAAGCGGTTCGCAGCAATCAATTCGAGTCGGTCGCCCTGCTGCTCGCCCATGGCGCGCGGGAGGATCGGGTCGCGAAGGACGGAACGACATTGGACAAGCTGATGGCGGACGTCCCGCCCGACATGCTCAAGGACCTTCCGCCGGGCGTGGACGCGTTTGTAAAGCGGCATCAGCCCCGGTAGGGGCCTCAGGGAGTGTTGCCGCCAAGATCGCCCGGCGAACTCCCTTGCTGCCACCCGCCAAAATTGTCATTCCCGCGAAAGCGGGAATCCAGAGCCACAGGCTCGTCACTTCCCTTGGATCCCCGCTTCCGCGCTAGGCATCCACATATCTCGGGAGCGCTCAGTTCTATTCTAGTCCCCCGCCCCTTGTGGGCGGGGGAATTTCAAATGCTCGTTTCGAGGGATGCGTCGATGCCCGGGCGCTTTTCGCGGGGGCGACAAATCGAGCGGCGGCGCGTTCGTGCGGCCTCCCAGCCCGCCGATGCTGGTCGAGATAGCCCGTGCTGGCGTCCCCGCCGCCTCCCCCTGTATGTAGGACAGGCAACAGGGAGCACAGTACATGGACAAGGACGAACTGATGGCCTGGGCGCTCAAGAACGGCTGGCAGATGCTGGGCGGTCATCCGAGCCTGACGAACGCGGTGCGGCCCAAGGACGCGATCGTCCGGCTCGTCCTCAAGGCCACCGTCGCGCACGTCGAGATCAAGCGGCCGGCGGGGAAGTGGGAGAAGGTGGCGGGCACCAGCTACGATCAGATCATGTTCGATCCCAACACCGGCATTCCCCGCGGCCTGGGTCTCGTGAGCACGCCCGGCTTCACGAAGCTGATGCAGGAAAACAAGGACCGCCAGTTGCTGAGCAAGCTGGGCTAGAGCGGTGTCGCGTCCGGAATTGCCGCAACGCCTGGGAATGGGAGCCTCCGATGGATAGGCCGGCATTGGTCATTGCGCTGGCGGGAGGGTTGACGATCGCCGGTGCAGCGCAAGCAGACGAACCGCTCGTGGGCTTTGGCGACGTAAAGCTTGGAGAATCCTTCGCAGCGCTGAGTGCGGCCCACAAGATCACCCAATCGAAAGGCTGGAAGGCGGGTAGCAACGAACTATATGACGACGCCGACGTTCAGGAGATAGCCGGCCTGGCGTTTTCCGTCTCGTATCAAGCAAAGGCCGGTGCCGTCGCCGCCATTGGATTGCGTGCCGCGAACGACACGGATTTCGTCGGTTGTTTGAGCAAGTTCCGCGAACTGGCATCGGTGCTGACGGCGAAGTACGGGAACTTCGATCATCCGGCGAGCCAGACCACGAAGGGAACGACGACGGACGTCTACGTCGTCAAGAGTTTTGCGGACCGGTATATATCGCTCGCAATCACTGCCGTTGATGGCGGCGCCGCCAAAACTTGTACGACAAGCATCGTCTACGGCCTGGGCAAATCGATCCTCAGCAACGTCGACAAGTTATGACGGTTGTCTGGCTGGGAGACTTCCGCCTCAGTGCACCGGCTCGCTGCGGCCCAAGGAGGCGATCGTCCGCCTCGTCCTCAAGGCCACCGTCGCGCACGTCGAGACCAAGCGGCCGGCGGGGGAAGTAAGAGAAGGTGGCGGGCACCAGCTACGATCAGATCCGGCCCGATTCCAACTCTGGTATTCCCCGCGGCCTGGATCTCGTGAGCACGCCCGGGTTCACGAAGCTGATGCAGGAAAACAAGGACCGCCAGCTGTTGAGCAAGCTCTGATAGAGCCGTGCCGCGTCCGGAATTGCCGCAACTCCGATGACGGCGCCCTCATCATCGCCTCGAGCGTGGCGTCCGGTACCGACGAGAGCGTATTGCAATTAAGTGCACTGTCACTGCCACCGCAACGCCCACCAACGCCCACGCGGAGGCAGAATGGGCGATGACAGTCGAAGGCGTTCCGCCCTCTCCAGCCCACAACAAAGATGGCGACTCGGTTCACATAGAAAGAGAAATGTTATAGACCTATTTTACGACGCTGCACAAATTATTTAATCAGATTAAGTATTTTTGGTTCGTAATCTATGGAATTCTATCCATATAGGATGCAGCAGCAAAATATAACCGCTGCGATGAAAGGACTTTCACATGACAAGCAATCAAGCGCAGGCAGCGCCGGCCACGCCGGAACAGGACAAGGGCGCGGTCGCGCCGGCCGAAAGCAGGCCGGTCGAGCAGCCGGCCAAGGCCGAGCCCCAGAGCACGCCTGAGAAGAAGTCCTAACCTGCGGCGCGCCCCGGGGGCGGGGCCTCTCCTCGCCATCCGGGGCACGTGACGTTGAACATCATCCGGTGACCATGCGCACCATCAGCAAGACCGTCGCTTTTTCTCGCTCTTTCTCGTTGCCCGGGATCGACGGCGCACAGCCGCCCGGAACCTACAACGTCGACACGGACGAGGAATTGCTCGAGGACATGTCGTTTGCCGCGTATCGGCGGATGGCGACGTGGATCTGGCTGCCGTCCGCCGGCGCAGGTTCGGCCCAGATGGTCCTGATCGATCCTTTGGCTCTGGAGACGGCCTTGGCAAGAGATGTCGCCTCCACAGGCGACGCCCCTGCTCAGGCAGCGAACTGATGCCTGCCGCTACGATGCACCGGCTATTCGCGCATCCACAACTAGAGGAGATGACCATGTCCGTTGGTACCGTTAAATTCTTCAACGCCCAGAAGGGCTTCGGCTACATCCGGCCGCAGGATGGCTCGAAGGATGTCTACGTCCACGTCAGCAGCATCGAGAAGGCCGGCCTGACGACACTCAGCGAAGGCCAGCAGGTCGCCTTCGAAGTCTCCAGCGAGAGCGGGAAGAACGCCGCCGTCGATCTCAAGCTCGTGTAGCCGCCGGCCTGTGGAGCCGCGCGCTGCCGCACCCAACGCTCGAAGGGGACGACATGATCGCTCGCAAGTTCAAAGTCGGCCACGTGGTCGGCGCGAGGACGACCTCTTGGCGAACACGCCGCCGGGTCCCTATGAGATCAGGCGCCCGCTGCCTGCGACGGGCATGATCAACCAGTATCGGGTGAAGTGCCTCAAGAATGGACACGAGCGCGTCATCCGGGAAGACGATATGCTTCGCAACGGCAACTGACCATCCAGGCACGGCTCGGGACCGAGCTTGACGTCAGAGCGCACGAGCATCGCTATGCGACCGGCATCGGGGACGACCCAGCCTGTTCCCGAACCCGGTCTCAGCACCGAACAGGTCGAAGCATGGGTTCGCCGGGAGGCGGCTCCGGGCCAGATCGTCGTCGTCATGCAATGGCAACGAAAGGTCCGCGAGTTTTTCCTCGACGAGATCGCCAACCTGAATTTTCACAAGCGCCGGCTCACGCTGACGCGGCATGGGCGGTTCGACCTCGAAGGTCGAAGCATGGATGTGCCAAAGAACGCGTTGATGCTGTGCGTGCCCACGGCCGACGTCCTCGATGCTGCCGCGACTGGCCGGACTTGGCTCGACGGGCGGTTCATGTACAAGCGGCAGCTGTCTCCGCAAGAAAGACGCCTTGCCGGCCTCATTGTCGCCGCGACGTCCGTCCAGCGCTGAATGCGCCGCCGGAGACCAGTCGGAATCTTGATTGGTGGGACGAACCGCGTTCTGCTGTGGTCGTCCCGGCGAGAGCCGGGACCCCTAAACACCGGCCCGTGGAAAAGCGAAGCCCGGCCGGCTACTGCTCGACCGGGCTCAACTACAGCCGATTAGTGCTTTGTCGCGTGGACAATTATCGAGCCCGCGGAGACCTTCGGCGCGTCCGCGGCAATGTTCGCGGCGTTTTTCGCGATCCACTCCTTTGCCACCCGGACGCTTTCTTCCGTGCCGGCCTTGTCTTCGCAGACGGTCATCGACAGCCCGCCCTCGCCGTTGCTGCTGCGGGCGAGCGTGTAACTCTCAAATCCCTTGACGGAGCGCATGAGCTTTTCGACGTCTGCCTTACGCTGCTCCAACAACGCAAATAGCTCTTTCGAACCCTTTCCCGTGTATGTTCTGACTACGACATCCATACTGATATCCTTTTCAACTTATTGCGTTCATATCCCGAACGCGCGGGGCGTGGACAGCATCGATCTGAGCCAACGGCTCCGGTCCTGCAGACCCGTGTCCCTGACATGGTGAACCCGTCGCCCCATTGCGATGTATTAATGACCTGGCCGCAAAGAATCGGACAAATTGCCGGGACTCCGGCGAGCATCGGCCACTCCAGGCATCTCTTGCCTATGCCGCGGCGCACGTAGCGGCGGCCTTCAAGCCTCGAGCGGACGTCGAGCGGACGTGACCGGCGCCCCGGCCGGCAAGACCGCGCACCAGATCATCAACACCGGCAGCGAAGACCTGCGCTATCTCGGCATCTCCAGTCGGCAGCGTCGACGTCGTCGAGTATTCGGATTCCGGCAAACTCGCCGTCGCCGCCGGCATCAAGAACGCCGACTTCAAGACCGCCACCTTCGTCCACCTCGCCCGCACCGAAAAGCCCCTCGACTACTGGGACGGCGAGGAGTCCTAGGCGCACCTCGTCGATCCCTGATCGACTCCTCCTTGCCGCGCTCCCGCCACCCCTCGCTTGTCATTCCCGCGCAAGCGGGAATCCAGACCTTGCGACGCATTCCCCGTAGGGGGCGCGCTGCGCGCACGCCGACCGATGAACCCGAGACACCCGAGCAAAGGTGCCACGCGTCCGGCTTGAGCCGCTCCGCCCCCTCCATCCAGAAGACATGGTGCCGGCTCAGGGGTCGGCACGAAGCTGACGCCGGATGTACTGCGGGCACGCCTTCCAAATTTCTGCGCGAACCTCAAAACTTACCGCACCGGTTCGCACAGATTAACTATAACAATAATAATGCAACATTAACCATAACTCTTATTAATCTTGTGTTACGCTGATCATCATTGGCGGTTGTCGCTCGGCCGTCCAATAAAGCGTTTTTGAGACTTCGAGCGTCCGTGAGACTTTGGGGGTTTCCGATGCGTCGTTTGTCTGCCCTGCTCGCGCTTGTCATCCTTCTGTCGACGGTGTCCATACCGGCGGCGGCCAAGCCGCTGTCCGGCGCCGCGCGGCCCGCCGCGCCCGGCCAGGCCGCGATCCGGAATCCGGACCTGCTGGTGCCCCCCAAGGCGGGCCTTGTGCCCGCGACGCCGCGCGCGGACGCAACCGATCTGAACGGCAACGGCATCGCCGATGCGCTCGAATCGCGGCTGTCGGCGGCATCGGCGTCCGAGCGCGTCAACGTCATCGTCCGGTTCGCCTCGGCCGCCCACGCGACCGCGGCGCGGCAGCGCCTCGGCGCCCTCGGGTTCCGCCGCCGTTTCAATCTCCTTGCCGGCTTCTCGGCGACGATGACGGTCGGGCAGGCGCGGGCGCTGGCCCAGATGCCGGGCGTGCTGCGGGTCGAGGAGGTGGCACCCGTCAGGGCCTTCATGGAGACCGCGCGTCGGGACTTCGGCATCGACAGGGTGCAACTGCCGCCGGCGGAGGGCGGCCTTGGCTACACGGGCGCCGGCGTCGGCATCTGCACCGTCGACACCGGCATCTTCGCCGGCCACGAGCAGTTCGTCGCCGCCGACGGGACGACCAAGGTGGTCGGATTCCAGGACTTCGTCGGGACCTCGGTCACGCCCTACGACGACAACGGCCACGGAACCCACGTCGCCTCGATCGCCGCCGGCGACGGCACCGGGATCGACGACTTTGCTCCCCTCTATCACGGCGTCGCGCCCGACGCCCGGCTCTACGCGGCGAAGGTGCTGGACGCGAACGGATCCGGCAGCAGCGACGACGTCATCGCCGGCATCGATTGGTGCGCGGCCCAGCCCGGCGTCAACATCATCAGCATGAGCCTCGGCATCGCCGGCTCTTCCGACGGCACCGATCTGGTGAGCCAGGCCGTGAATGCCGCGGTCGGCAACGGCAAGGTCGTCGTCGTGGCCGCCGGCAACGACGGCGCGACGCCCAAGACCATCGGCAGCCCGGCCGCTGCGGCGCTCGCCATCACCGTCGGCGCCGCGGCGGAATGGTCGCATGCGACGCTCGTCGACGGCGAATCCGCCGGCATTTATCTGGCGCCGTTCTCGAGCCGCGGGCCCACCGCCGACGGCCGCGTCAAGCCCGACATCGCAGCGCCCGGCCATACCATCATTGCGGCCTACATCGATCCGTCCGGTACCGGCGCCTTCGGCTGCATCAACGATTGCTACACGGTCTTGAGCGGCACCTCCATGGCGACGCCGTTCGTCGCCGGCACGGTGGCCCTGATGCTGCAGGCGAATCCGGGGCTGAGCCCGGCCGGCGTGCGGGCCCTTCTGGACGCCACGGCGCAGGATCGCGGCGCCCTCGCCGCCGACGGGTCGGCCGTCAAGGACAACGATTGGGGCTATGGCCTGCTCGATGGCTACGCCGCCGTCGCTCACGCCGCTGCCGCCGCCGACATGTCGCCGACCGCCTTTCCCGCCCACCTCTATGGCACCGGCAGCGTCAGCGGCACCGCGGCCACCGTGATCCCGATCCAGGTCACCGACACCCAGGCCCCGCTTGCCGTCGCCGTGACCATCCTGAGCGGCGCGCCGAAGCTGTTCTGCAGCATCTTTCTCGACTGCGCCTACGAGTGGCGCCCGGACTACGACGTCCGCCTGCGCGCGCCGGACGGCAGCGTGGCCGCGGAAGGCACCTGCATGCTCGGCGCCCAATTTGGCCAGCAGTGCGACAACTACGGCCGGCAGGAGACCGTCACCGTCGAGACGCCCGTCCCGGGCACCTATCGCCTGGAGGTCTACAAGGGAACGTCCGATTCGGCCAACGGCCAGTTCAGCTACGAGGTCTCGCGCGGTCCGGTCGTCGCCGGCCCGCCGCTGCTCAACCTGCGGCCGATCGCGGACGCCGGCTCCGACCAGACGCTCAACGTGGTCAGCGGCCAGTTGGCCGCGGTGACGCTGCATGGCGAGAACTCGATCGATGCGGACGGCTCGATCAAGTCCTGGGCGTGGAAGGAAAACGGCGCGACGATCGGCAGCGTCGCGACGCCGACGGTTTCGCTCGCGGCGGGAACGCACACCGTCACTCTTACGGTGACGGACAATCTGGGCGCCACCGCGACCGACACGGTCGTCATCACGGTCAAGAGCTGCAAGCGGCGCAGCTGTCCAGCGGTGTAGGGCCGTCTGGCGTCGCCCGCGAGAAACCGCGGTCCCTCGTTTGGGGCTGGCT
>JBKOWC010000200.1:0-11733 GCA_046724215.1 Pseudomonadota bacterium
GACCAGGGCTGCGTGACGCTGCCGCGCGGCGAGAGCGACGTGCACTTCACGCCGGAGCCGGTGGTATCGGCGTTGCCCGATCCGGCGACGCAGGACTGGCCGATGGGCGACCGGCTGCCGGAAACCCCGCTGCCGCCCGCGGTCGACAAGGCGAAGCTCGACGCCGCCGTCGCCGCCGCGTTCGATCCGCCGGAGGCGCTGACCGCGGCGTTCGTCGTCGTCTGGAAGGGGCGCCTGGTCGCCGAGCGCTACCAGGGCGGGCTCGACGCCAGCACGCGGCTCCCCGGCTGGTCCATGGGCAAGAGCATCACGGCGACGCTGATGGGCCAGCTCATCGAGGAGGGCGTCTACGACCTCTGGCAGAAGGCGCCGGTGGCGGAGTGGCAGGGTGCCGACGATGTCAGACACAACATCCGCATCGCCGACCTCCTGCGCATGTCGAGCGGGCTGCGCTTCGTGGCGCCGCAGGATCCCGACTTCGATCCCGCGCGCGGCTATGCCGATCACCTCTATGTCTACACCGGCGCCATCGACGCCTATCGCTGGGCGATCACGCGGCCGCCGCAATGGCCGCCGAACACGGTCGGGCGCTACCGCAACTCTGACCCCCTGACCATCAACGATCTCGTCAAGCAGGCGGTGGTCGCGCGCGGCGAGGACTACCTCTCCTATCCACAGCGGCACCTCTTCGACCGCCTCGGCATCCACCGCATGGTGCTGGAGCCCGATCCCTATGGAAACTTTCTCCTCAACGGCTACGAGCTCGGGCCGGGGCGCGACTGGGCGCGGCTCGGCCTGCTCTATCTGCAGGACGGCCTGTGGAACGGCGAGCGATTGCTGCCCGCTGGCTTCGTCGATTTCGTGCGCACGCCGGCGCCGGCCTGGGCGCAGCCGGTCTATGGCGGCTTCTTCTGGCTGAACCGGACCCATGTCTGGCCGGTGCCGGAGGACGCCTTCTACATGGCGGGCGCCGGCGGGCAATACACGCTGATCATCCCGACACACGACCTCGTGGTCGTGCGGCTCGGCCACTACAAAGGCGAACAGGCCGGCGAGGCGGCGCTCTGGCGTTCGCTGCAGCTTCTCATGCAGGCGGTGCCGCAGGCGCGCGCGCCGTGGCGGCCGCCGCGGGACGCGAAATAGATACGCAATCGTTGTGCGCCGCACACAACCATGGCACACTTCGGTTTCACGACACTAGCCCAAGGGGGATATCATGGGCTCCCTTGTCCTCGGGGTCGTTCATCGGCCTTCACTGTTCGTGCGTCTGCGCAAACCCGCGGCGATTCTGCTGGGGGGAGTGCTCCTTCCCGTGCTGCCGGTCGCCGGCATGGCGCTCTTGGAGTGGCCGCCGCGCGCGCCGAGCGTTGCGGCGGTGCCGTCGTTTCCGAGCGGCGCGATCAAACCCCTATCGCCGTGGCCGGCCGATAGCGCGGCGGTTCCTGCCGCCAAGGAGGCGGTGATCGAGACGCCGCCGGCCGATGCCGAGCCGGCGGTCACGCCGGCCCTGACCGAGTCCGTCATCGCCAAGCCGGCCGCGATCGCGAAACCGCGCCAGGCATCGAAGCCGGAGACAGCGCCAAAAGTAAAGGCGGCCGCTGTTGCGACGGGTCGCGGCACGATAACGACAACCCCGCTGGGGCCGCCGCCACCGGCTCCCGCCGCCGTCGTGTGGGTGCAGACGGAGTCGGCGCCGCCGGCATCGGCCGCGGTCGAGAGCGAGCGGCCGGCAGTGCCGACCGCCGACGCGGCCAGCCCTCCCGCGGGCCGGCCCGCGGCTGCGTCCGGCGTTGCCAATTCGAGCGCCGGCACCAGCCAAACCGATGCAGCTGTCAGCGATCCAGCCGCACCGCCGGCCGTATCGAGCGATCCCCCGGCCACCCAGCGGCTCGACGTATCCTCGCTGCTCGATCATCTCAGCAAGGCGATCAGCAGCGGCAGCGGCGGCCAAAGCACGGGCCGCGCCGGCCGGCGCGACTGAGAGCCGAAGCTCGGCGGCCAAGAGCCCGGAAGTCCGCATGGCGATGCCCGTCGAGTCCGGGTCGGCGACCGCGCGCCGAAAATTCCATGCGATGCCGCAACCGGCGCTCCCGCCCAAGGACTACCGCGGCGCCGCATCCTGTATCGGCGGCGGGCGGGGGGCGTCGCAGCGCGGGACGCCCGCCGTAAAATAGAGCCAGAGTCGACCCTGGACGGGTTTTCCGGCTAGGCAGCATCGCGGCTCTTCGTCAAGCCGCCGATGCCGTCGCTTTGTGACATTTTCGGGCCGAATTTTGTCCCGGAATCGCCACATAACGCACTCTAAATCCCTTCTTAACGACATCCGGTGACGGCCAAATCAGGGGCCGGCAGTCGCCAGTTCGAATAGCTATGCGAGCGTCCGCCGCAGCATCGCGACGGAGACAAGACTCTTTTGCGGCCGCTCGACAAGAAGAAAGGGGCGTCTGGCTATGCATTCCTTCCTAAGGTCTTCCCGCTGTCTGCACGGCCTCGTCGGACTCGCATCGTTGGCCCTGATCGACGTCGCAAGTCCGGTGTCGGCGATCGCCGGCGACGACGATCCGGTGAGCTGTCTCGCGCTCACCATCTATCACGAGGCGCGCGGCGAATCCCTGTCCGGGCAGCTCGCGGTCGGTTATGTCGTGATCAACAGGACGCGCAGCGGCATCTTTCCCACCGATGTGTGCGACGTCGTGCGGCAGGGCGGCGAGCGGCGGAACGAATGCCAGTTCTCGTGGTGGTGCGACGGGCTGAGCGATCGACCGCGCGATGCCGCGGCATTGCGCGCGAGCTATGCCCTCGCCGCGGAGATCTACAACGGCTGCGTGAGCGACCCGACCGCGGGCGCGCTCTGGTTTCACCGCATCGGCCTCAAGCCGGCCTGGTCGCGGACGTCCGGCCGCGGCCAGCGCATCGACAGCCATGTCTTCTACCGCGGCGTCGCCAACCGGCCGCCCGGGTTCGTTCCGGTCAGCGCGGAGACGCCGGCCGGGCCGGTCCGGGCGCAGGCCTGTCTCGAGGCGGAACGCCAGCTGGCGGCATCGCCGGCCGGCTAGAAGAAGCCCGATATCAGCGACTTGGCGGGGCCCGGCCGGCACCGATTTTTCGCCGCGCGGTTGGCTAGTCGTTAACCAGTACCTTCTAATCTATTCCCGTCTTTCTTTCCCCGGTGATCGGCCGCCGCTTGCCGGGAGCCGCCCGCTAGTTTCGAACCTCGAGGCAATGGCGCTCGCCGTGATGGCTCTCAGCATCTCGACCCGCTTGCGGATACTGTGCGCCCTGGCCATCGCCGGGATGCTGGTCCTCGGCTGTCCCCTCGGCTGGGTCCTGCTGCAGCAGCGCGACAGCCAGGCCTGGGTCGAGCACGCGCAGCAGGTCGAGACGGCAGTCGGCAATATCGTGAGCGCGCTGACGGATCTCGAGACCAGCGAGCGCGGGTTCCTCATCACCGCCGACGACCATCTGCTGGGGCCGTACAACCAGGCGTTGCAGGATCTCCCGGCGCGCCTCGGCGCACTCAAGGACCTCGTCCAGGGTGACCTGGCGCAGACGCAGCGGACCGAGCGGCTCGAGGACCTCGTCAACGCCAAGATCCAGGTCGCCCGCTCGCTGGTGGCGGCGCGCCGCCAGGCCGAGGCCGCGCCGGCCGCGGGCACCGACCTCGATCGCGGTAATGCCGTGATGATCGATGTCCGCCGGATCGCCGCGGCGATGGTCGCGCTCGAGCAGGACGCGCTGGCCAAGCGCCAGGCCGCCCTCGCCGAGACGGAGCGCAACACGCTCGTCGGCATCGCGCTCGGCGGACCGATCATTGCCATCCTGCTGCTGATGCTGACCTATCGCACGATCCGCGGCTTCAAGCGGCCGCTCGACGAGATCGTCGAGGGGACGCAGCGGATCGCCAACGGCGATCTCGCCCAGGAGATTCCGGCGGCGGGCGACAACGAGTTCGGCGTCCTCGCCCGTTCCTTCAACGACATGGTCAAGCACATGCGGGCCGAGCAGGCGCAGCGCTCGATGGTCGGCAGCGAGCTGCGCCAGGCCTACAAGGACCTCACGCAGCGCACGCAGGAAGTCGAGGCGCGCGGCCGCACCATCGACCTCCTGGGCCGGATGGCGCACCGGCTGCAGAGCTGCAGCAGCGAGGACGAGCTGACCGAGGTGGTGCGCCGGTTCGCCGGGCTCATCCTGCCGCAGGTGCCGGGCGCGCTCTTCCTCCTCAACAACTCGCGGAACATGCTGCGCGCCGTCGCGCAATGGCACGAGCCGATGGCGCTGCGCGAGGAGTTCCACCCGCAGGACTGCTGGGCGCTTCGCCGCGGCCAGCCGCATGCCTTCGAGGATGACGAGGCCGAGGTCGTCTGCGGCCACGTCGAGTCGGCATCAGGGGTGCACTATCGCTGCTTCCCCATGATGGCGCAGGGCGAGACGCTGGGCCTGCTCTATGTCGAGGAACCGAAGACCGAGGATGCCGAGCGGCTGGCCGACGCCCGGGCCGCCTTGGCGGACAAGCATCGCGTCGAGATCATGGTGGAGAACATCGCGCTCGCCCTCGGCAACCTGCGGCTGCGCGAGGCGCTGCGCAGCCAATCCATCCGCGACCCGCTGACCGGGCTGTTCAACCGCCGCTATCTCGACGAGGCCTTTGCTCTCGAAGTCGCGCGCGCCGGCCGCACGCGCTCGCCGATCGCGGTCCTGATGGTCGACGTCGACCACTTCAAGCGCTTCAACGACAGTTTCGGGCACGATGCCGGCGATGCCGTGCTGAAGAGCGTCGGCGAGGTCCTGGCCGCCAACGTCCGGCGCGGCGACATTGCCTGCCGCTTCGGCGGCGAGGAGTTCACCATCATCGCGCCGGGTGCGAGCTCCGAGGACGCGGCCCGCCGCGCCGAGGCGCTGCGCGCGGCGGTGTCCGCCATCCGCGTCATCCATCAGGGCCGGCCGCTCGGGCCGATCACCTGCTCGATCGGCGTGGCCAGCTTCCCGGCCCACGGCAGCGAGCCGGGGGAGATCATCCAGGCCGCCGACGCGGCCCTCTACCGGGCCAAGCAGGAAGGCCGCAACCGCGTCGAAGTGGCGCCGCCGCGCGCGCAGCTCGCGGCCGTGGCGGCAGACAAGACTGCCTGAGAGGCCGCCTCGCCTCACCCGGCTCCGCCTCGATCCACTCCTCGATGATCTGCCGGTCGCCGGCCGCACTGCGCACCATCACGACCTTGTAGGGGTTGGTGTGATTCTCGGGTTCTGTGCGGCGCCGGCTGCCGGCGCAGCGCGTGCGAAGGCCCCCCGGGATACAACAGCGGTTGTCGGCCAAGCCTGCTATCCACTACGGTCACGCGAAATGGATGGATAGCCGCGAGGACAGACGCATGACCCAGGCTTCGCCTCCCGAAAACATCGCGGAACTGGACGAGCTGGAAATCCTGGTCGTCGTCGACAACGAGACCGACACGCTGTCGAGCGTCGACGACGGCGTGCCGCAGATCCCGGAGGTCATCCACCGTGCCGCGCGCACAGCGCCGAGTCGCATCCACCAGGGCCATGAGTGCAAGGAGGTCATGGACCAGCTGTGCTGCGCCTGTCACGGGTTCTCTGTGCTGATCACGGGGCGGCGGGACGGGCGACAACATCGCATGCTCTTCGACGTCGGCCCGTACGCCGACCTCTGGCTCGACAATGCGCACCGCCTCGCCGTCGACCTCTCGACCATTGAGCGGGTATTCCTGTCGCACTGGCATTTCGATCACAGCGGCGCGTTCCCGAAGGTCATCTCCGCCATCAACGCTGCGCGCGCCGCCGCCGGCCTGGACCGTCCGGTCGTCGACCTGCATCCGAGCCGGCCGGATCAGCGCGGCGTTCTGCTCCCGAGCGGCGTGATGTTCATGCTTCCGCAGGAGCCGACGTTCGACGCCATCGCGCAGGCCGGCGGCGAAATCGTGAAGCACGACGATCCCCATGCCCTCTGCGACGGGTTCTTCTTCGCCAGTGGCGCGATCGATCGCGTTACCGACTACGAGACCGGCCTCGTCGGCCACCACAGCTTCCGCAACGAGGTCTGCGAGCCCGATCCCCTGATCATGGACGAGCGCTTCGTCGCCGCTCGCGTGCGCGGCCGCGGCGTCACCGTCTTCTCCGCCTGCTCCCACGCCGGCATCGTCAACGCCTGCCTGGCAGCAGGGAAGGTGTTCGCAGACGCGCCCATCGATCTCGTGCTCGGCGGCTATCACCTGGCGGGCAAGCCTATGGAGCCGCGCATCGCGCCGACCGTGCGCGACCTGAAAGCGCGGATTGATCCGCGCCTGGTCGCCCCCGGCCATTGCACAGGCTGGCGCGCCAAGGCCGCCCTGGCGGCGACGTTCGCGCCCGGCCGCTATGCGCCGAGCGTGGTCGGCACGCTCTACCGCCTGGAGACTGCCTCAGTGTGAAGGCTAGGACAGCGCCTGCGCCAGGCCGCCGAAGAGGAGGGCGCCGTCGGTGCTGCCTTGCAGCGGCTCGATGGCGTTCTCGGGATGGGGCATCATGCCGAGGACGTTCTTGGCCTCGTTGAAGATGCCGGCGATGTTGCGGATGGAGCCGTTGGGGTTGCCGTCGACATAGCGGAAGGCGATCTGCCCGCGCTCCTCCAGGCGGTCGAGGGTGGCCTCCTCGGCGAAGTAGTTACCGTCGCCGTGCGCGACGGGGATGCTGAGGGTCTGGCCCTGCTCGTAGCCGCTGGTGAAGGCCGTCTGGCTGTTCTCCACCC
The DNA here is from genome assembly GCA_046724215.1 of Pseudomonadota bacterium. Taxonomy (GTDB): domain Bacteria; phylum Pseudomonadota; class Alphaproteobacteria; order Dongiales; family Dongiaceae; genus JBKOWC01. Next base: position 6,740 of record JBKOWC010000200.1, read on the forward strand.
TCAGCGTCACGTTATGGCAGACGAACTTCAGGCTGGCGTTGCGCAGCAGCACGCCCGGCAGGAGGCCGGCCTCGGTCAGGATCTGGAAGCCGTTGCAGACGCCGAGCACGGCCACGCCTTTCTGCGCGCGCGCCGCCACTTCGCGCATGATCGGCGAATGCGCCGCCATGGCGCCGCAGCGCAGGTAGTCGCCGTAGGAAAAGCCGCCGGGGATGAGGATCAGGTCGACGTCCGGCAGTTCGGTGTCGCGATGCCAGACCATGGCCGGATCCCGGCCGGTCGCCTGCTTGAGTGCAGCGCGGGCGTCCTGCTCGCGGTTCGATCCGGGAAAGACGACGATGGCGGATTTCATGCGACCTCGCCGTTGTAGGGGCGCGCTGCGCGCGCCCGCGGGCGGCCGCAGGCCGCCCCGACAAGAAAACCGATCACCCGATCTCTACCGAATAGTTCTCGATCACCGTGTTCGCCAGCAGCTTCTTGCACATGGCGTCGACGGCTTCGCGGGCGCGCGCCTGGTCGGTCTCCTGCAGGTCGAGCTCGATGTACTTGCCTTGCCGCACATCGGCGACGTTGGCGAAGCCGAGCGAGCCGAGCGCGTGCTGGATGGCGCGACCCTGCGGGTCGAGCACGCCGGTCTTGAGGGTGATGTGGACCCTGGCCTTCAAGCGGGGGCCTTCACTGCACCGTGTCCGGGCCCTGCATGTCGCGCAGGCCCGCTTCCGGCAGGATGCCGAGGCGGCGCGCCACTTCCTGATAGGCCTCGGCCACCTTGCCGAGGTCCTGGCGGAAGCGGTCCTTGTCGAGCTTCTCGTTGGTCTTGACGTCCCACAACCGGCAGTTGTCGGGGCTGATCTCGTCGGCGAGGATGATGCGCATCTCCTCGTTCTCGTAGAGCCGCCCGAACTCGAGCTTGAAGTCGACGAGACGCAGGCCGACGCCGAGGAAGAGGCCCGACAGGAAGTCGTTGATGCGCAGGGCGAGCGCCATGATGTCGTCGATGTCCTGCGGGTTGGCCCAACCGAAGGCGGTGATGTGTTCCTCGGACACCATGGGGTCGCCGAGCTCGTCGGACTTGTAATAGAACTCGACGATCGAGCGCGGCAGCTGGGTACCCTCGGCAAGCCCGAAGCGCTTGGCGAGCGAGCCGGCGGCGACGTTGCGCACGACCACCTCGAGCGGGATGATCTCGACCTCGCGCACCAGCTGCTCGCGCATGTTGAGGCGGCGCAGGAAGTGCGTCGGCACGCCGGCCTCGTTCAGGCGCTGCATCAGATATTCGGAAATCCGGTTGTTGAGCACGCCCTTGCCGGTGATCGTGCCGCGCTTCTGGTTGTTGAAGGCGGTCGCGTCATCCTTGAAGTACTGCACGAGGGTTCCGGGCTCCGGTCCCTCGAACAACACTTTGGCTTTTCCTTCGTAGATGCGGCGGCGGCGGGTCATGGGACTCTCCCGGAAGTCGCAGAGCGTGGGAACGAAAGGGGAATCTGCGTCCACCACCTCGGGATAGCCTGCATATAGCAGGACTAATCGGGCAAAACAATGACAGGCCAACGATTTAGCCGAAGTCAACCTTTTCAAATGGATAGGCTCCGGGACGGCCGGCGGCGAAGCGCCAGACGGCGTGCCGCTTGGGGTCGGCGGCGGGCAGGGCAAGGAGCGAACTCGACACCGTCGCGAATCCGCCCTCGGTGGCAAAGGCCATGCCGTCGGTTACGGTCCCGCCCGCCGCGTGATCGCCGCTCGCCAACAGCCGCTCCCAGCCAGTCCACTCGTCCCGCTCGGGATCGGGTACCGGCGCGGCGGCGAAGCGGGGCAGATAGGTGCGAATGCGCAGGCTCCTGTCGGTATCGTTCAGGTCGTGGGCGGTGAGCATGGAGACCCCGGCGGGGAGCGGCGTCACGTCGATCCAGCCCTGCGCGTGGCCCAGGTTGCGCAGCCAGAAGGCGTCCCGATTGTCGGCGATCAGCAGATTGAAGGCGCGGTAGGCGCCGGGATCGAGGGCGGCGAGCGCCTGCACGGCGCTCTGCGCGTCGGCATGGTCGAGCGCCTCGAGCACGAGTTCGCCGCGGCTGCGCCGTCCGGGGGCGGGCCCCAGCGTGTTCATCCGGTTCATCACGGCGGCGACGACCCCTTCGTCGTTGATGCCGAGCCAGCTGCCGCCGGCGAGCTTGTCGAGCCCGGCGACGATGTGGCGCCGATCCGGCCAGTGGCGCGCCGGCGCCAGCCAGGGCCGGTTCGCCATCTCGTCGCGATTGGCCCCGAGGATGAGCGGCCAGGCATGGCCCGGACGAATGAGGATGACGACGCTGCACATCAGACGAGGGCCAAGATTCGGTTCAGTTGAAAGCCCTCAGGAGCTATAACCTTGACCCGCGGGTATTCGGGGCCACATGGGCATGTATTGGTAGGCAGCGGGGAGAGAGCAGGGCATGTCGACGTTCGACGAGCGCGAGAAGGGATTCGAGCAGAAGTACAAGCACGATAAGGAAGTCGAATTCAAGGTCAACGCCCGCCGCAACCGGCTGCTTGGCCTTTGGGTCGCCAAGGAACTGAGCATACCGGCTGGCGAGGCGGAGGCCTATGCGAAGTCCGTGGTCGAGGCCGATTTCGAACGGCCTGGCGACAGCGACGTGGTCGAGAAGATCCTTGCCGACTGCAAGCAGAAGGGCGTCCCGATGACCGAGCACCACCTGCGCAAGCACATGCAGGAGCTGCGGGAGGTGGCACGCCAGCAGGTGATGAGCGAGCGCAAGTAGCCCGCCGGCTGCCGATGTCGGCGCCCGGCACGGGCGCATGACTGCAGCGGCGCGACTGCCTGCCGACGAATCCCGCAACGGCACGATGCGGTGGCGGGTGCCGATCTCCCTGGCGCTGGCGGTGAGCTTCGGCGTCCTGGTCGCGGTCGCCGTGACGGCGGTGCTGGGGCTCATGGCCGGCGTGGCCGAGCAGAACACGCGCGAGCTGCTCGTGACCAACACCGAGGCGGTGGTCGCAGCCTTGACCGACACGCTGACCAGCAAGGGCCAAGCCGCCCAGGACCAGGCGCAGTTCACAGCCAACCTGATCGCCGACGGCTCCGTCCCGATCGATCAATCACAGCGCCTGCAGGATCTGCTGGTCGGCTCGCTCGCGGTCGAGCCGGCGTTGTCGGCGGCGGCCGTGATCCGCAGCGACATATTCGCGGTCATGGCGGCGCGCGATGCGGGGGGCAGGCCAGTGATCCTGGCGGCCGATCAAGTGCGAAACGCCACCTTCCGGCTGCTGCTGCGCGACGGTTTGACGGCCGACGGCCCCGTGTGGGCCGACATCAACTATGCCAGCACGCTGAACAGCACCTATGCACCGCTCATCGTGCCGGTGCGGCGCAACGGGGAATTCCTCGGGGTCGTGGTGGCCGGGCTGTCGATCCGCGACCTGTCTCGGGACCTGGCCCGTCAATATGCGGATTCGCCCGGTACGCCGTTCATCGTCGGCCTCGACGGCACCGTCCTGGCGCATCCGCAGCTTGCCAAGCTCAGCGGCCTGTTTTCGGCGAGCCAGCCGCTGCTGCGGGTGGATGAGATCGGCGACCCAGCCCTGGCCGGCTTCAAGCTCGATCCCCGAGGCGATCCCGGCTTGGCGCGCGACTTCCCACAGGCCCGGATCGCGGCCCAGACCGTCGATGATGTGGATCCGCCGGCCATTTTCCTCTACCGAGAAGTACCGGGCCTTAACGGGAAGCCCTGGCTCGTCGGCATCCACTATCCTCGGCACATGCTCAGTACGAGCCTGGACCGCATCTCGAAGGCAATCCTGGTCGGCGTCGGCATCCTCGTCATCGCTGTCGTGGCCGCGGTGCTCATCGGCCGCATGATCGCCACGCCGATGCGCCGCCTCGCCAATGCGTCCGAACGCGTCAGCCGCCTCGAGTTCGATCAGGCGGCGCTGCTGCCGCGCAGCCGGTTCCGTGAACTCGACACCGCCGCCGGGGCACACAACGCCATGGCCACGGGCCTGCGCTGGTTCGAGACCTATGTGCCGAAGTCTCTCGTGCCGATCCTGCTGCAGAACGACCAGCAGCGGCTCGAGCCCCGCGAGGTCGAGGTGAGCGTCCTGTTCACGGATATCATCGGCTTCTCCCGCGCCGGGGAGCGCCTCGAGGCCGCGCACCTGGCCGAGTTCCTGAATCGGCATTTCGCGCTGCTCGGCGTGGTGATCGATGCGCACGGCGGCACGATCGACAAATATATCGGCGATTCCGTCATGGCGTTCTGGGGCGCCCCGGTGGCGCTGTCCGACCACGCCGAGCGGGCCTGCCGCGCCGCCCTGGCGATCGCCGAGCGGCTGGCCGAGTTCAATGCGCACCGGCGCGAGCAGGAAAAGCCGCCGGTGCGCATCCGCATCGGCATCCACTGCGGCGCGGCGGTGGCCAGCAACATCGGCGCGCCCGGGCGGATCAACTACACGCTGGTCGGCGACACCGTGAACATCGCCCAGCGCCTCGAGCAGTTCGGCAAGCAGATCGACGACGGGGCGGCCGACGCCATCATCGTCGCCAGCGCCGACGTGGTCGATCAGCTGCCGGCCGATATCGTGCGCGTGGCGCTCGGGGCCCAGGTCCTGCCCGGCCGGACGCAGGCAACCGAGATCTTCCAGCTGCCGACGCGCAGAGCCGCCGCATAGCCAGCGTGGGTCGAGCGGAAATTCGACGCCGGATCATCGCATTGAGTTGCTTTGCTTTCCTCTCGGATGAGTTATCATGGGGGTGCTGACGCCAGCCGGCGATAGGGGAATATCGAATGGTGAAAGCGGGGGCTTCTCTTGCGGCGAGTCTCGCCTGCGGGCTGGTGATGTTGCTTGCCGTGCCGTCGGCGCAGGCCCAGACGCTGGAAGACGCGCTGGTCGCGGCCTATACCGGCAATCCGACCCTGCAGGCCGAGCGCGCCAAGCTGCGCCAGACCGATGAACTGGTGCCGCAGGCGAAGGCCGGCTGGAAGCCGACGGTCGCAGTCGAG
>JBKOWC010000147.1:0-8325 GCA_046724215.1 Pseudomonadota bacterium
ATCTTTGCCATCGCATCCGCTCTGCCGCCGCTCTCGCGAGATCCGACGCTGCTGCTGGCCATCCAGATCATCCGGGGGCTGGCGGTCGGATCCTTCATCCCGGCGGCGGTCGGCTTCATCGTCCGGGAACTGCCGCCGCGCTGGTTGCGCTGGGGGTTCGCGGCCTACGCCTTCCGCTTCGTCTTTTCGCAGAACATCGCGGCCTCGATCGAGGCGCTCTATGGCGAACACGGCCTCTGGTCGTGGATATTCTGGCAGAACACCGTGCTGACGGCGATCATGATCATCCTCATCTGGTTCGGCATGCCGCGGGAGCGGATCAATCAGACGCTGCTGCGCCGGGGCGACTGGACCGGCATCGTCTTCATCGGTCTGGGGCTCACCCTGGTCTATGCCGGGCTGGACCAAGGCAATCGCCTGGATTGGCTCAACTCGGGCGCCGTGGTCGGCCTCCTGGCCGCCGGCGCTCTGCTCATTGCCGCCTTCGTCGTCAACGAGTACCTGGTCCCGCAGCCGCTCTTCGATTTCGCCGTGCTGCGCCGGCCTAACGTCTGGATTCCGGCCGTCATGATCGCGGTCTATGGCTTCGGCGGCACCGCGACGGCGTTCATCCTGCCGGACTACCTGACGCGCGTGCAGGGCCTGCGCTCATTGCAGACCGCCGACGTGGTCAACTGGATCGCGCTGCCGCAGATCCTGCTCGTGCCTTTGATCGCGTGGCTGCTGCGCTATCTCGACGCACGGTTCATGCTGGCCGCCGGCCTGGCGCTGATCGCGATCGGCAGCTGGATGAACACGGGGCTCACCCACGACTGGGCCAACGACGATTTTCTGCCCTCGCAATTGGTCGAGGCCGTCGGGTTGGCGCTCGGCATCACCTCCCTGGTCTTCTTCGCCATCGCCAACATCACGCCGGCCCAGGCCGTCACCGCCGCCGGCGTCGTCCAGGCGAGCCGCGTGCTCGGCAACGAGATGGGCTCGGCCTTCATCCAGACGTTCGTGCGCATCCGCGAGCAGATCGACTCCAACCTGGCCGGCTTGAACGTCATGCAGGGCACCGACACGGCCGAGGGTGCCGTGACGCAGCTCTCCCAGCTCTTCGGCGATCGCGCGATCGGCACCGGCGACCCGACCGCCCAGGCCCTGCTCCAGCTCGGCAACCTGGTGCGCCGCGAGGCCTATGTGCTCGCCTATATCGACGGCTTCTGGATCGTCGCCTGGGTCCTGGCCATCAGCCTCCTGCTGCTGCTGTTCCTGACCCCGCCGCCACCGAACTACCTGACACGGCCCTGCATCGAGGCATAGGGCAGCATCACGGCCGAACTGATGGCTGCGGTCTGGGACGAGCGTCCCAACTGCTCGGGCGCCTGGCGCAGGCTTTGTGCCGGCTTCTCGTCACCTGATGACAGGCAGGCGGGTTGGCCACTATGCTCCGGTTCGGCGCACACGCGGCGTCGTCCGACGATCCCGCTCGGGAGGCAGAGCGGTGCCGCATTCAATCGGCCGAGCCGCGCGCGCTGCCCGAACGACAAGCCCGGCGCGAAGATCGGGGATTCGCAACATCAACGTCATAGACAGGGAGCTAACGCATGAACCGAAGCATCACCCGTTTCATCGCCTGTGCCGTCCTCGCGGCCGGCGCCCTCGGCTTCGCCGGCGCCGGCCGTGCCGCCGACGTCAAGAGCGAGACAATCGACGCCATCAAGAAACGCGACCAGCTGATCTGCGGCGTCGACACCGGCATTCCCGGTTTCGCCTTCCAGGACTCGGCCGGCAAGTGGCAGGGACTCGACATCGCCTATTGTCGCGCCATCGCCGCCGCCGTACTCGGCGATCCCGAGAAGGTGAAGTACGTCGGCACGACCGCCAAGGTCCGCTTCTCCGTGCTGCAGTCGGGAGAGATCGACGTATTGATCCGCGATTCGACGCATACGCTCACGCGCAACACGGACCTCGGCCTGGCGACGGGCGCCATCAACTTCTTCACCGGCCAGGCCTTCATGGTGAAGAAGAGCCTGAACGTCGCCCACGTGCAGGAGCTGGACGGCGCCACCATCTGTCTGATCACCGGCACCACGCTCGAGCTCAACATCGCGGACTACGGGCGCGCCCACAACATCAAGATCAACACGCTGCTGTTCGAAAAGCCGGAGGAGGCCTTCGCCGCCGCCGAGGCCGGGCGCTGCGACGGCTACACGGACGACGGCGGCAGCGTCGCCGCGGCCCGCTCGTCGATGAAGAAACCGGACGACTGGGTGATCCTGCCCGAGCTGATCTCGCGCGAGTTCCTCGGCTCCTACTGCCGCCAGGGCGACGAGCGGTGGAGCATCCTCGTGAAGTGGGTGCACTACGCCATGCTGGAGGCCGAGGTCCTCGGCATCACCCAGGCGAACATCGATCAGATCAAGGGCTCGGCGACCAACCCGGAGGTGCGCGGCTTCCTCGGCCTCGAGAACGACTACGGGAAGTTCCTCGGCCTCGACAACGACTGGGCCTATCGCATCATCAAGGCGGTCGGCAACTACGGCGAGAACTACGAAAAGTACTTCACCCCGCTCGCGTTGCCGCGTGGCTGGAACAACCTCTATACGAACGGCGGGCTTCAGTACCCGTTGGCCTGGCGCTGAGCCGCCGACGCCTTCGGATAGCGTAGCGTCATGGTCAGGCGCCCGTCGCCTCGCGCCTATGCGGCCCAATGGGTCTTCCTGGCGGGCCTCATCGCGGTCGGCGGGCTCCTGATCATGAACCTCGGCGCCAATCTCGCGCGCCGCAACATGCATTTCGGCTTCGGCTTCCTCGCCGAAAAGGCCGGCTTCGACATACCCTTCAAACTGATCGACTGGTCGCTCTTCGATATCTACGCGAAGGCGCTGCTCGTCAGCCTGCTGAACACCCTGCTGGTGTCGGCCATGAGCATCGTGACGGCGACGCTGCTCGGCCTCCTGATCGGCATCATGCGCCTGTCCATCAACTGGCTGGTGCGCAACCTGGCGCTCGGGTTCATCGAGTTCGTGCGCAACACGCCGCAGCTCGTCCAGATCATCTTCTGGTATCTCGCCGTGCTGCAGACGCTGCCGCCGCCGCGGCAAAGCATCGTCCTGCCGGGCGGCTTCCTGCTCAACATCCGCGGCCTCTACGTGCCGAACCTGGTCATGCAGGCGGGCACGGCGGCGCTGCCCTGGCTCGCCGGCCTGCTGCTGGTGGCGACCCCGTTCGCCTGGCGGCTGAAGATCGGCGAGCGGCGGCTGGGTGCCTTCGCCCTCGCCCTGCCCGCGATCGCCCTGCTTCTGGTGAACCTCGGGATCGAGCAGGTCCAGTTTCCGGCGCTCAAGGGGTTCAACATTGCCGGCGGCGTGCAGGTGCCGCCCGAGCTGGTGGCCCTGTGGGCCGGGCTCTCGATCTACGCCACGGCGTTCATCGCCGAGATCGTGCGCAGCTCGATCGAGGCCGTGCCCAAGGGCCAACGCGAGGCCGCCCTTTCGCTCGGGCTGCGGCCCTTTCGCGTGCTTTTTCTCGTCGTCCTGCCGCAGGCGCTGCGCATCATGGTGCCGCAGATGACCAGCCAGTATCTCAATCTGATCAAGAGCAGCACGCTCGGGGCCGCCGTCGCCTATCCCGAGATCTTCCAGATCTTCGCCGGTACTGTCATGAACCACTCCGGCAAGGAGGTCGAGATCATCATCGTCGTGATGGCGGTGTTCCTCGTCATCAACCTGCTCTTCTCGGCCTTCATGAACTGGTACAACCGGCGCGTCGCCCTGGTGGGGCGATGAGGACGCCGCTGCACGGGGTTTCGCCATGACCGCCGAAGCGCCGGCGGAAGCCACCGCCCTTCCGGGCGGCAATCTCGGCGGCCTCGTCGGCGGCGCGCCGGGCGGGCCGGCCCGCGCGGTCGACTGGCTGCGGCGCAACCTCTTCAGTTCGGTCACCAATACGCTGCTCACGCTGCTGGTCTTGGCTCTCCTGTGGCTGGTCGTGCCGCCCTTCTTCGAGTGGGCCGTCACCAATGCGACAGTCGGCGGCGACAGCAAGGAGGCCTGCACCGGCGACGGCGCCTGCTGGACCTTCATCAAGCTGCGCCTGCATACCTTCTTCTGGGGTCACTACCCCGACGCGGAACTGTGGCGGCTGCTCGTCGCCGCCGCGCTGCTGATCGCATTCGCGACGCCGGTCATGCGCGATCGTGTCAGGCATCGCGGGATCTTCGTCGTTCTGCTGCTGACGCTGTTCCCGCTGCTGGCCGGCATCCTGCTGGTCGGCGGGGTCGCGGGACTGCCGTTCGTCGACACCAATCTGTGGGGCGGGTTGATGCTCGACGTCATCATCTCGTTCGTGACCGTGGCGGGCGCGCTGCCGCTCGGGATCCTGCTGGCGCTCGGCCGCCGCTCGCAGCTGCCGGTGGTCCGCATCTTCTCGATCGGCTTCATCGAGCTATGGCGCGGCGTGCCGCTGCTGACGGTCCTGTTCATGTCGGCGGTCATGGTCCCGCTGTTCCTGCCCTACGGCGTCAGCATCGACCGGCTGATCCGCGCCATGGTGGCCTTCACGCTGTTCAACGCCGCCTACATGGCCGAGACCGTGCGCGGCGGGCTGCAGGGCGTTCCGGTCGAGCAGGAGGAAGCCGCCTATTCCGTCGGCCTCAAATGGTGGCAGGTGCAGGTCTTCGTGACGCTGCCGCAGGCGCTGCGCATCGTCGTGCCCGGCATCGTCAACAACATCGTCGATCTGTTCAAGGACACCTCGCTGGTCACCATCATCGGCCTAGCCGATCTGCTCGGCGCGGTGAACCAGTCGCTGAAGGACCCCGCCTGGCTCGGCCTCGCCAAGGAGGGCTACGTCTTCACGGCGGTCCTCTTCTTCGTCTGCTGCTTCAGCATGTCGAGCTACGGCCGCCGCTTCGAACGCCGCCTCAACCGCCATCGGACGGGCGGCACCTGAAAACGCTTCACGAATGGATTCGCCGCAGGGAGCCTCGCAGCGAGCGCGATCCTGCGCCCGCTGCGTTGCCCGCGCCTGCGAATGCTGCACCACCCAGGTCGTCGCGATCGAAGCGAGTGCGCCGATCGTGGAGCCGGCCAGGGTCGCCATTGCCGAGATGTAGCTTGCGTCCATGGGTCACGACCCGATCGACTGTCAGTCGTACGTCGCCGTTTCAGTTCGTCAGGTTCGTCGTCAGGTTCGTTTCGTCGGTGTCGACGACGAACACGGCGAGCAGGCGCGCGGGCTCGGTGGCGCTCGCGTTTTCACTGACAGCATGACGATCGCCCGGATTCTCGGAGAAGCTCTCACCCGCGCGATAGGTGGTCACCGGCCCATCGTTGACCTGGCTTCGAATCGCCCCTTCCAGGACGGTGGCATAGATGAAGGCGGATTTCGGGTGGATGTGCGCCGGCGACGTGCCGCCGGGCGCGTATTCGACCAGCACGCCCCTGATGCTCTTGCCGGGCACGTTCGGAAGCACGTGGTCGTAGACGAGTGTCACCTTCGACTTCTCGTCCGCGGCATGGGCCTGTATTGCGCCCACGGAACCGACGAGCAGCACGGTCGTGCAGAGGAATTGCCTGATCATGGTGGTCTCCTGTTCTGAGTGTGGAAGGTCGAATTCGGCCGGTTGGGGAACGGACTATCGCTGCGCCGCCGTGCGGCCCAGCCAGTCCTCGAAGCGGATCGAGCCCAGGCGCGGGTGATCGCCGGGCGTCAGCGAGCGGTCGTTCAGCTCCGTGCCGAAGTAGCGGGCGTGAACGTCTGCGGTCACCCGTCGCTTGTCGCCGCTGGCTGCCAGGTAGGTCCGGGCGAACTTGTCGAGCGGACGTGCCTCGGGACCGGCGATCTCGACGGTGGCGTTCAGCGGCGGTCCGATCGCAAGGTCGGCCAGCGCGGCGGCAGCCTCCTCCGCGGCGATCGGCTGGAAGAGGGCGGGTGACAGGCGGATCACGTCGCCCTCGGTAGCCCCTTTGATGATGCCGTCGATGAACTCGAAGAACTGCGTCGAGCGCAGGATGGTATAGGGAATCCTGGATGCCTTGATCAGGTCTTCCTGGGCCAGCTTGGCGCGCAGGTAGCCGCTCTCGGGGTTGCGGTCGGTGCCGACGATCGACAGCGCCAGATGGTGTCCTACGCCGGCAGCCGCTTCCGCGGCAAGCAGGTTGCGGCCCACCGTCGTGAAGAATGCCATGACCGCCTTGTCCTCGAACGAGGGCGAGTTCGCCACGTCGACGACGACCTGGGCGCCCGCCACCGCCTCTGCCACTCCCTCGCCGGTGACGGTATTGACGCCCGAGTCGGGCGATGCCGCCACGACCTCGTGGCTCTTTTGCCGCAGCCGCTTCACCACGTTCGAACCAATGCGGCCGCTCCCTCCGATGACGACGATCTTCATGCCTTGCCTCCATTCGATGTCGACCGCACCAGCGCGATCGAGGTGAACGGAAAATGGGCGCAGGGAGACAGGGAGTCCTTGCGGCGACCTTGAATTTGCCTTGGCTATTCGTCCAAATTTTGCGCCTGCCAAGGCAATCCGTGGGGAGGAAGGATCTCTCATGACCGCGCCAGATGCAGACCGGGAGAGCTTGTCGGGAACCGTGGCCGTCGTTACCGGCGGCGGACGCGGCATCGGGCGTGCGATCGCGCTGACGCTGGCGCGACACGGCGCAGCGGTCGCCATCACCGCGCGTTCGGCCGGCGAACTCGACAGCACGCTGGCCGAGCTTCGCGCCATCCACAGCCGCGCCCTGGCCGTTCGCGCCGACGTCACCGATCGGGCGTCGGTGGAGGACATGGTCGCGCAGACGGAATCGCGATTGGGACCGATCAACTTCCTCGTCAACAATGCCGGCAGCGGCAGCGTCATCGGCCCGGTCTGGGAGACCGATCCCGACGACTGGTGGCGCGAGGTGGAGATCAACCTCCGCGGCCCCTTCCTGTGCGCGCGCGCCGTCCTGCCGGGCATGATCGCCCGGCGCAGCGGCCGGATCGTCAACATGGCATCCGGGGTCGGCCTCACCCCCTTCCCCTATACGTCGGCCTACGCCTGTTCCAAGGTGGCGCTGATCCGGCTTACGGATTCGCTGCAGGAGGCGACCGGGCAGCATGGCGTGATGGTCTTTGCGACCAGCCCCGGCCGGGTGCGCACCTCGATGGTCGAGGGGATGGAGCGTTCGGAAGCGGCCCGGAGGTGGATTCCGCGGCTGTCTCCCGATCACCCCGACTACGCCAGCATGCCCTGGGCACCACCGGAACGGATTGCCGATCTTTGCGTCCGCCTCGCCCGCGGCGATGGCGACGCGCTGGCCGGACGTTTCATCCACGTTCTCTACGATTTCGACGATATGCGAGCGCGAGCCGATCAGATCGCGCAGGACGATCTGTATCAATTGCGATTGCGCACGCTATCTCCCAAATAGCGGATGTCCGTACAAGTGTGTGCACGAACGGGATGGGCATATGCTTGTGGTTTTTCCGATGGAGGAGCATCGACGTGCAATTCCAGTTCGGAGACTGCGTGCTCGACCCCGGCCGGCGGGAGCTGACGCGGGCATCGCAGGCGGTTGCGGTTGGGCCGCAAGTCTTCGACCTGCTGGCCTATCTGGTGCGGAACCGCGAGCGCGTGGTCAGCAAGGACGATCTGCTGGACCAGGTGTGGGGCGGGCGCATCGTCTCCGAATCGACGATGACCAGTCACATCAATGCGGTCCGCAAGGCAATCGGCGACAGCGGCGAGGAGCAGCGTCTGATCCGAACGGTCGCCCGCCGGGGTCTCCGGTTCGTTGGCGAGGTCACTGAAGGGCACCCGCCGGGCGGCGCCAGACCCGAAAGCGCTCCTGCCGTCGCCACGAGCGAGCCGCCGGACCGCGCGCTTGCCCTTCCAGAGCGCCCCTCGATCGCCGTCCTGCCGTTCGTGAACTTGAGCCAGGACCCCGAGCAGGAATATTTCATCGACGGCGTGGCGGACGACATCATCTCGGCCTTGTCCCGGATGCGCTGGCTCTTCGTCATCGCGCGCAATTCAAGCTTCACCTACAAGGGACGCGCCGTCGACGTGAAGCAGGTGGGCCGGGAACTCGGCGTGCGCTATGTGCTCGAAGGCAGCGTGCGCAAGGCGGCGCAGCGCGTGCGCATAACCGGACTCCTCGTCGACGCGGCGACCGGCGCGCATCTGTGGGCGGAACGGTTCGAAAGCACGCTCGACGATCTGTTCGCATTGCAGGACCGGATGACCACCAGTGTCGTCGGCGCGCTGGTGCCGCACTTGGAGCGCGCAGAGATTGAGCGCGCCCGGCGCAAGCCGACCGAGAGCCTCGACGCCTACGACTACTACCTGCGCGG
>JBKOWC010000053.1:0-5131 GCA_046724215.1 Pseudomonadota bacterium
GTCACCTATTCGTGACCCGCTATCCGAAGGCTTCAGCCATTTCGTTACCTCCATGACTGCTCCGGCTGCTTCCGGCTGGAGCGGTTGCCGGGTGGGGCTTGCACCCACTGGAGAGCGCCGCCTTATCACGGCGCACACCCGCTCGCAGACATTCGCAGCCGCTGGATGGTTCGCCTCGGAGGCGGCGGAACAGCAGCTCGGATCAATCCGGGTCGCCGGCGTCCCGCCTGATCTGCGTCAACGAGACTGGAGCCTGCTGTGATCTGAATCGATGCGCGAAGAAGAACGGTGCCGGATTTTGACGGCAGGTCATTCTGAATGGGAATCTCACAGGTTGCCATCCGTCACGTCTCTGCCGATCGCCTGCGAACCATCGCTGAGCGCTCAAATTCCTTTGAGACATCGGGTTTCATGACAGCAATTCCCCACTGCCGCCCGCAGGCCGTCCCCGCGCTGCTCTCGGCCGGGTTTCGTCCCTTCTTCCTGCTCGGGGCCCTGTGGTCGTCGATCGCTGTTCCGCTTTGGCTGATGGTGTTTTCCGGGCAAGGCGGATCGCCACCGTCCTCGCGCCATCATCCTGCCGACGGACAACACGCATATCGTCACCGCCTCGTAAGGCGATCTCTGCGCGCGCGAATGTCCTCTGGCGTGGTGCGCTTTCCGAGGGTCAAAAGGCTGCTCCTGTCTAGCGTCGCGCCCCGTTTCGCGGGGTTCTGTCAGTGTTCACGGTTCGACTGGTTCAATCCCAGCCGCGCCCACCATCTGCGACGAGCCCCTCTCCTGGCCGCCGGTTATCACAAAGAGGACACCGTGCGCCCGCGCTTCATGCGCATACCAAGGCGATCCTGGCGCGCGACCGTCGCTGCAAGGCAGGCGATGGCAGCGTCTTCGCGATAGGCGCCGAATGCTGCAGCCCCACGCTGACCACCAACGAACCGACGATGGACGGCCGTCGCGAGCGACGGTTCATCCGCTGCCGCGCATGGCGGGTCCGCTTCTGCGAACGCTCGCCGCCATCGTGTTGGCACCCGTGCTGCCGCCGCTTTCGGTCTTCATTGCCTGCGGGAGGGACCGGCATTTCTACGTCAGCCTGTCGTTGGCTGTCGTTGCCTATGGCGTGTTCCAATTCTTGTTTGCCGGCCCCGGGCTTATCCTCTGGGGGCTTGGGGTCCTCTATGCGATGGCATGTGCCGCATGGGCCGTCTGGCCGCGGCGGACGCCAGCCCCCGCCGAGTAGGCGGCGTCGTGAGCCACGCGTTCGTTCCGGCGGCGATCCTGACGGGTGCGATGGCGATCGCCGGATGCCATGCGGAGAAGGAACCCGACGCCGCCGCCATCGAGCGCGGCAAGCGGATCGCCTCCACCTGCAGCAACTGCCACGCCCTGACCGCGGAGAGGAACAAGATAGGGCCGCACCTCGTCGCGGTGCTCGGACGGAAGGCCGGGACCGTGCCGGGCTACACCTACTCGGAAGGAATGAAGCGATACGGCCGCGACTGGACGCCCGATCGCATGGTCGCGTTCCTCCAGGATCCGCGCGGCGTCGTCCCGCAGACGAAGATGGGCATCTCACCGCTTCGGCCCGACCAAGCCCGAGATGTGGTCAGCTACATTCGGTCGCTGGAATAGGATGCCAGCGATGCGTATTGCGTGCGACCGAGCGCTTCCTGCAGCTTGGCGACCTCATCGGCGCCGAGCGGGCGCAGCGGAGGACACAGCCGATTCCAATCGGGGTCGCGATCGATGTCAGCGAGCGCCCACTTGACGGCGGCGATCAGCGGCAAGGCGGCGAGGGCCGCGCGTATGGCGGCGGCATCGCCGATCAAGCGGGCGCGCTCGGCCGCGTCGCGCGCGCGCCAGCTGGCGGCGGCGAGTGAACTCGTGACGTTCGTTGTCGCGGAAATGCAGCCGGCAAAGCGCTTCTCGCGCGCCTGCTCCAGCGCCGCCTCGGAACTGGGGAAGACGTCGAAGCCGTCGAGACGCCGCGCCAGCTCGGCGGAGAAGGCCATGTCGCCGGAACTGTCCTTCAGTCCCAGCACCTGCTCGGGATAGGCCGTGCGCAGCCGGACCACCGCCTCGATGGCATAGGGCACGCCGGTCAATTGCGGGAAGTGATAGAGGTAGAGCCGCAGTTCGCGGCGCCCGAGCCGTTCGATCACGGTCGCGACATAGGCGACGAGGCTCTCCGGATCGATTCCCTTGTAGTAGAAGGGCGGTAGGAGCAGGGCGCCGGCGAAGCCCAGATCGTGCGCCGCCGCGGTCAGCGTGACCGCATCCTCCAGGGCGGCGGCGCCGGTTCCGACCATGAACTGGCCCAGCGGCAGGCCCGACCCGGCGACCGCCTGCATGGCCCGCAGCCGCTGCTGCACGGAGAAAGAGGTCGCCTCGCCGGTCGTGCCCAGCAGGTTGATGCCGTCGCAGCCGCGCTGCAGCAGCCGCCGGCAATGGGCGACCAGCCGCTCCCCGTCGATCGAGTGATCGGGGGCAAGCGGCGTGGCGGCGGCCGCGATGACGCCCTGCAGGCGACCGGGACTCATTGTCTTCGTGTCCTCCGTCCGTGTGTTGCCGTGTTACCTTGTCTTGTCGTGCCCGCCGGCACAATGGGAGACTGGGCGGCATCGCGTGCGACGATTCCAAATCGCGGAGAGCGGCAACGATGCAAGAGTTTCGCCTGGCAGTGATCCCCGGAGACGGCATCGGCAAGGAGGTCGTGCCCGAAGGCATGCGCGTGCTCGAGGCCGTCGGCCGCCGTTTCGACATCTGTTTCATCTGGGACCAGTTCGACTGGAGTTGCGCGCACTACCAGCGGCACGGCCGCATGATGCCTGAGGACGGGCTCGACCACATCGCCGGCCATGACGCCATCTTTCTCGGCGCCGTCGGCTGGCCGAGCGTTCCCGACCACGTCTCCCTCTGGGGCCTGCTGATCCCGATCCGCCGGCGCTTCCAGCAATACGTCAATCTGCGCCCGGTGCGTCTGTTCGAGGGCGTGCCGTGCCCGCTCGCCGGCCGCCGGCCGGGCGACATCGATTTCCTGATCGTGCGCGAGAACAACGAGGGCGAGTATTCGGAGATCGGCGGCCGCCTCAACGCCGGCACCGAGGACGAGCTGGCGGTGCAGGAGAGCATCTTCACGCGCCGCGGCGTCGACCGCATCCTGCGCTATGCCTTCGAGTTGGCCCGCAAACGCCCGCGCCACAAGCTGACCTCGGCCACCAAGTCGAACGGCATCATCCACACCATGCCGTTCTGGGACGAGCGCGTGCGCGCCGTGGCCAAGGACTATCCCGACGTGGCGGTCGAGCAGTACCACATCGACATCCTGACCGCTCACTTCGTGCGTCGGCCCGACTCGTTCGATGTCGTCGTCGGCAGCAACCTGTTCGGCGACATCCTCTCCGATCTCGGTCCGGCGGTGACCGGGACGATCGGCATCGCGCCCTCGGCCAACATCAATCCGGAGCGGCGCTTTCCCTCCATGTTCGAGCCGGTGCACGGCTCGGCGCCGGACATCGCCGGGCGCAACATCGCCAACCCGATCGGCCAGATCTGGTCCGGCGCGATGCTGCTCGACCATCTCGGCTGCGGTGCGGCGGCGCAGGCCATCGTCGCGGCGATCGAGGCAGTCCTGCGCGAGACGAAGCGTCTGACGCCCGACATGGGTGGCCGCGCCTCGACGCAGGAGCTCGGTGCCGCCATCGCAGAGGCCGTTGCCGGCTAGCTGCGGTGCAGCCACCAGCCGTGCTCGTTGATCGAATAGACCGGCTTGTAGTGGTGGATGATGCCGGCGGGGACGACGGTGCTGATCTGGTTGTCGAGGACGAGCGCCTTGCCGTCGACATAGACGACGAGGATGGCATGGGCGACGCCGAGATTGAGGTCGTTGAGCACGACGATCCGCATGTCGTCGATCGGGAAGCCGAGCTCGCGCAGGGCCATGTACTTCGCGATGGCGTAGTCCTCGCAGTCGCCGTCCTTGTGCATGAACTGCAGCGGCGCCGCCCAGTAGTCGTCGACATGCCAGTTCACGGGATCGGTGATGTACGGCTTCCGGTTCATGGCGGTGTTGATCTCGCGCAGCTGCGTCAAAAGGTCCTTGCCGCGCTCGCCGTCGACGAACTTCTTCCAGCCGTCGTCCTTGCAGGGCGCCGACTCGCAGGCACGGATTTCGTCCGCGTAGCGTTCGACGGCGCCGCGCCATTTCGGGAACATTTGCAGGTTCTCGGAATGCAGTTCGTGCGTGCCGAATATTTCCGGATAGGTCTGCGCGGCGAGAGCCGGCGCCGCTGTCAGACCCGCGACAATCGATAGCCCGACTGCCCAGAGGCCGAGCCGGTTTGCCCAGATATGACGCATGTCCCCGAGGGAGCGGTGCTCCGGTATTCCAGAGTCCTGACCGGCTGGGCGAGGACGCATGGCGGCAAACCCGTTCGTAACAGGCTTAACGCTAGGTCAGGTGTCTTAATCGGAGGTTACGGTCGGGCCGCGCAGCGTGATCTGCGACAGCCTGACACAGGCGCTTCAGGACCCGGGCCGGTCGTCGCCGTCGGGCACGCTTGGGTAGGTCGTCAGGCCGAACAGCATGTCAACGTCCGCGCCGTCCGCCGACAACGGCAGGAGCAGCGTGTTGCTGTCGATGCGTTCTCCCGCTGGCGAGGACATGGAGTCGTGCCGTACCCACACTTTGCGCGCGACGCAGTCGACATAGTGGGGCCGGATCTGCGCCAGGCGCGCCCCAACGACGACGTCGTCCAGGTACCGGCCGGTCTCTTCGCCTTCGACGGCGACGATCCCGGTCCCGACCATGCGGAAACGAAAGCGCAGGCCTTGCCCCTCGCGCACGACGTCGACCAGCAGTACGAACGGCAAGGCGTCGCGCGGGATGTCGATCGGATCGATGTCGCGGCGCGCCGGCAATCCGCCCTTGGCGACCGCCAGTTTCGTCCAGTAGTCGAGGAACTGCTGCCAACGCTTGTCGGCGGCCTGGGTTAGCCACGCGGCGCTTTGTTCGTCGATGTCGACAAAAGGCAGCTTCACGCCGGCGCACACCGTTCGTGAGGACAGTTGCGATGGAAGGCCAACCCCGCGGCACCGTCGCGCCGTTACGGACGCGTGGACGCCTGGATGTGGG
>JBKOWC010000002.1:0-17459 GCA_046724215.1 Pseudomonadota bacterium
CCAGCGCCGCGGGCGCCACGGCCGGACTCGCACAGCGCGAACCGGCCTCCTACGGGACTCGCGTCACTGGTATAGGGGTGAATAGACCGGGCTAGCATGACAGGTTTCCCGTCAGTAGGCTGATCTTTTGTCGGACGCTACGCATCGAACGGACGCGCCGCCTATCCGTAGAAGCCCGCAATTCTGCCCGATCGATCGCCCGCCTGAAGCCGGCGCGACCCCTTCTCTGATTTCTTGGCACTGTCTCGGGGGGGGGTAAAGTAGCGCTTAGCGGCAAGAGCCAACAATGCCGCACATGGGAAGCGTCATGCCAAAGAGATTCATCGACAGCGGTATGGATGCTGACACCGTGAAGGCGATTGTGGACGCCTTCGACTTCGCTCGCAGAGAACTGGGCCTGGCGGCCACAAACGATGCGGTAACGGACTTCCTTGCGCTGAAGATCGTCGAGTTCGCGCGGAAGGGTGAGCGCGATCCGAATCGGCTTCGCGATCTCACGTTGCGGGCACTTCAGGACATCTAGATTTCAAAGCGAGGCCGTGCCGATGTCTTGACGTCCTTGACGGCTGCGGCGCTACAATGCACAAGGCCTTCAACCAAGCGCCAGACAGAAAGTCGGCGCATCGGCGACGCCAGGCGGTGTGAATCGCAAGCCATGGCACGACAGATACGCAGCAACCGAAAGAAGTCCCCGCAGGCACCGAAGCGGGCGAAAGCGAAGCGCAAGGTCGCGACGCCGGCGCCGCAAGATGCCGCTCCGGCACGGGAACCGCGCTGTCCCGTGGTCGGCGTCGGCGCTTCCGCCGGCGGGCTCGAGGCATTCCAGGAATTCCTCTCCGGGCTGCCCGACGATACGGGCATGGCCTTCGTGCTCGTGCAGCATCTGAGCCCGCAGCACAAGAGCATGCTCGAGGAGCTGCTGCGGCGGCACACGAAGATGCCGGTCGCGGAGGTGAAGCAGAACACGCCGATCGAGGCGAACCGGATCTACGTGATTCCGCCGAACGCCACGCTGACCGTCGAGGGCGCAAGGCTGCACCTGGAGCCGGCCAAGCGGCGCGACGGCCGCATGCCGATCGACGAGTTCTTCCGTTCGCTGGCGGAGGGGCTGGGCGAGCGGGCCGCCTGCGTCATTCTCTCCGGCACCGGCAGCGACGGCACGCTCGGCCTGCGCGCGATCAAGGAACATGGCGGGCTCAGCCTGGCGCAGGCCGAAGCATCGGCGAAGTATGACGGGATGCTGCGCAGTGCCATCGCCACCGGCCTCGTCGACTATGTGCTGCCTGCCCAGCAGATGGCAGCCAAGCTGGTCGACTATTTCCGCCATCTGCAGGAAGTCGACGGGGATAAAGACGCCGACGGCGTGCGCCCGGAGACGGCCACGCAGCTCAGCCGCATCCTGGCCGTTCTCGGCACCCGGACGAAGCACGATTTCAGCGGCTACAAGGAAAAGACCCTGGCGCGCCGGGTGCAGCGGCGGATGCAGGCTCTGCAGATCGGCTCGCCAGAACAATACCTGAGGCGGCTGCGCAGCGAGCCGAGCGAGGTCGACCTGCTGTTGCAAGACCTGCTGATCAACGTCACCAACTTCTTCCGGGACCCAGACGCCTTCCAGGCGCTCGACACCCGCGTCATTTCCTACCTCGTACAGGGCGGCAAGGACAGCATCCGGATCTGGGTCCCCGGCTGCGCTACCGGAGAGGAGGCCTATTCGATCGGCATCCTGCTGCGCGAGCGGATGGCGCAGATGGAGGTTGCGCCGAAGGTGCAAATTTTTGCGACCGATATCGACGAAAACGCGCTGGAGGTCGCCCGGGTCGGCCGCTATCCCCTCGCCATCGCCAACGACGTCTCGGCGGCGCGGCTCGAGCGCTTCTTCGTCAAGGAGGACGGTACCTACCGCATCGTCAAGGACCTGCGGGACATGTGCATCTTCTCCGTGCACAACGTCCTGCGCGATCCGCCCTTCTCGAAACTCGATCTGGTCTCCTGCCGCAACCTTCTCATCTACCTCAATGCGCCGACCCAGGGCCGCTTGCTGCAGTTGTTCCACTATGCGCTGCGAAACGGCGGGTTTCTTTTCCTCGGCAGCACCGAAAACATCACCCCGCAACCGGGATTGTTCAGCACCGTCGACAGGGTGCACCGCATATATTCCTGGCGGGCGCACCTCGATGCAACCGAGCATTTCCCCATCTTCGCGCAAGAATCTCCGAAGAGGGCACCCTCAGCCGACCTGCCCAAGACCGAGGCAAAGAAGAGTGCCATCGAGCTCGCGGAGCGCGTCGTTCTCGGCTATGCGCCGGCCTTCGTGATCGTCAACAGCGAGCGCCGGGTGCTGAGCTTTTCACCGCGCACAGGCAAGTATCTGGAGCAGCCGGCGGGCGCGCCGATTACCGACCTGCTGTCCCTGTCACGGCAGGGGCTGCGGGCGCATCTGCGCGCGGCCTTGAACAAGGCCGTGCAAAGCGGGCGCCGCGCCATCGAAGCCGACGTGGCGGTCGATCTCGACGGCGGCAGCCAGACGATCAATATCATCGTCCAGCCGTTAGGCTCCGGCGACGAGATCGCCTATGCGGTCATTTTCCAGGATGTGGGCGGCATCAAGCTCGAGCCGGAAGACGGCGTCCCGGAGACGCCCCCCGAGGATTCCGCGCTCCAGCAGCTTGAGGGCGAGCTGCGCCGGATCCGCGAGCAACACAAGATCGTCGCCGAAGAGCTCGAGGCGACGAACGAGGAGCTCAAATCATCGAACGAGGAACTCTCCTCGATGAACGAGGAACTCCAATCGACGAACGAGGAGCTCGAAACCTCGAAGGAGGAGCTGCAATCCGTCAACGAGGAGCTGCAGACCGTCAACGCACAGGTGCAGACGAGCAACGAGGAGCTGCGGCACGCCAACAGCGATCTGCGGAACCTGCTGGAGAGCACGCAGATCGCCACGATGTTTCTCGACAGCGACCTCAAGATCAAATCCTTTACGCCCGGCATCGCAGACATCTTCTACGTCGTCGCCGGCGACGTCGGGCGCCCGGTCACGCATATCCGCTCGCGTATCGCTTACGGCGAACTCGAGCGCGACGCGCGACAGGTCATCCGCTCCCTGGGGATGGTCGAACGGGAAGTCGGCCTCACCGATGACAGCACGCACTATATCATGCGGATCCGCCCCTACCGGACCATCGACGACGTGATCGACGGCGTCGTCATCACCTTCTTCGACGTGACGGAGCGCCACCAGCGGGAGCACGAGCGAGCGCTGCTCGCGGCGATCGTGAATTCATCGAACGATGCGATCTATACGGTATCGCCAGACGGCCTGATCGCGAGCTGGAATGTCGGCGCCGAACGGCTTTTCGGCTATTCGGCCGCGGAGGCGGTGGGGCGTCCGAAGTCGTTGACCGTGCCGCCGGACCGCGCCAGCGAAGTGGCGCTGCTGGATGCGCGGGTGATGGCCGGCGAACGCGTCGACGTCCTGGAAACCGTCCGCCAGACCAAAGACGGCCGTTTCGCCGACGTGTCGCTGGCGGTGTCGCCGATCCGCGACGCGGCCGGAAAGGTGACCTCGATCTCGATCATCGCGCGCGACATCGCGGACCGCAAACGCGCCGAGCTGCAGCGTGTGATGATGGCCGAGCTCAATCATCGCGTGAAGAACTCGCTGGCCATCGTCGGTGCCCTGGCGCGGCGTACGATGCAGAACAGCGAGAACGCGGCGGGCTTCGTGAACGCCTTCGAGGGCCGCCTGAAGTCGTTCGGGCGCACGCATGATACGCTCAGTCATGAAAATTGGACCGGCGTCGACATGCGCCAACTCGTGACGAGCGAGCTGCGACCCTACAAGGGCAGGGACCGGACCCATGTCAGCGGACCGCCCGTGCTGCTGCGCCCGAAAGCCGCGCTGGCCTTCGGCATGACGATCCACGAACTCGCCTCCAACGCCGTGAAATTCGGTCCGCTCGCCGCCGCCGGTCGCGTGGACGTGACGTGGGATCTGACCGACGGAGCGAAGGATCCGAAGCTGTCCTTCCACTGGAACGAGAGCGGGGGACCGGCCGTGACGCCGCCGGCGCATTCCGGCCTGGGGCGCAAGCTCATCGAGGAGCTGCTGCAATACGAGCTGGGCGCGACGACGCGCCTCACCTTCGAGCCCGCCGGCGTCGAGTGCCTGATCGAGCTGCCGCTGACCCGCGATGTCGGCGAGGTGACCGCGGTCGACACGCCGCCGAAGGCGGCCTCATGAAGCGTGGCCGCGGCCCGTCCGGTCTGCGCGTCCTGGTCGTCGAGGATCAGTTCCTCGTGGCGGAGGACATCGGCTCCCTCCTTGAAGGGCTGGGGTGCATCGTCGTCGGTCCGCATGGCCGCCTGGCGACGGCGCTGCCGGCCGCCCGCACGGAGGCCCTCGACGCCGCCGTCCTCGACGTGAACCTCGACGACGGCGTCGTCGACCCCGTCGCAGCGGAACTCGCCCGGCGCGGCATCCCCTTCCTGTTCGTCACCGGCTACGTCCGGCAGGATCTCGCGCAGCAGTTCCAGGACCGCCCGGTGCTGGCCAAGCCGTTCGGCGCGCAGGATATGGAAGCGGCGATCTGGGCCATCTGCGGCCCTTGACAGGGGCGCGGAACATCCGACATCTCGGGTGACAGACTGGGGGCGGTTGAGGGGAGAATCCAAGATGGGCCATCACCCCCTGGACGGCGGAAGCGATTGGATGTCTAATCACGCCAAGCAAGCGCGTGGGTCGCATTGCAGCGTTGAAGTGGCGAGCCACTAAGGCAGCCTGATCAGAAATGGCGCAAAAACAGGGAAGCGCCCGCAAGAAATCCGAGCGAGCATCGGCGCGGTCGGCAGCCGGGCGAGAGAGCGTAGCTGCAAAGTCGCCGCAGCGTGAAAGCGCGGCGGCACGCAAGCCCGGCGTCGAAGCGCCGGTCCAGCCCGCCGGACAAGCCGCCGTCGCCCCGCCGGCAAACACGCTGCTCGCCGCGATCGTCGAATCATCGAACGACGCGATCTACTCGGTTTCCCTCGACGGCCTGATCACGAGCTGGAACGACGGCGCCGAGCGGCTCTATGGCTACACGGCCGCGGAGGCGATCGGCCTGCCCAAGGTCCTCACCGTCCCGCCCGACCGGATGAGCGAACTGGCCCACCTCGACCAGCGCGCCAAGTCCGGCATCCGCCTCGACCACCTCGAGACGGTCCGCGTGGCGAAGGATGGACGCCGCGTCGATGTCTCGCTCTCCGTCTCGCCGGTTCACAACGCCAGCGGAGAGATCGCCTCGATCGCGTTCATCGCGCGCGACGTCTCCGACCGCAAGCGCCTCGAACTGCAGCGGGCGATGATGGCGGAGCTCAACCACCGGGTGAAGAATTCGCTTGCCGTCGTCGGCGCGCTCGCCCGCCGGACGCTGCGGAACAGCCAGTCGCCCGAGGGCTTCGTCAACGCCTTCGAAAGCCGGCTGAAGGCGTTCGGCCGCACCCACAACGCCCTCACCACGGAGAACTGGATCGGCATCGAGCTGCGGCAGCTGATTCAGGCCGAGCTGCTGCCCTACAAGGGCGAGCACTACGAGCGCACCAGGGTCGGCGGACCGGCCGTCCTGCTGCGTCCCAACGCCGCGCTGGCGTTCGGCATGACCATTCACGAACTCGCCTCCAACGCGGTCAAGTTCGGGGCGCTCTCGTCGACGGGGCGTGTCGCGATCACCTGGGAGGTGACGCCGGGGTCGCCGCATCCCCTGCTGGTCCTGACCTGGGTCGAAACCGGCGGCCCGCCGGTGAAGGAGCCGTCGCGCACCGGCCTCGGCCGCCGGCTGATCGCGGAGATGCTGCAGTACGAGTTCGGCGCCAAGGTGACGCTGAGCTTCGATCCGGCAGGCGTGCAATGCCGGATCGAGATGCCGCTGACCCACGAGAGCGGCGCCCTGATGACGGAGCCGGACCTGCCGGAAGGCACGCCATGAAGCGCCGCCAGCCGCGCGGGCTGCGGGTACTCGTGGTCGAAGACCGGATGCTCGTGGCCATGGACATCGCGGCGCTCGTGCAGGCGCTCGGCTGCGTCGTGCTCGGGCCCGTGGGCAGGGTGGCGCTGGCCCTGCCCATGGCGCGCGAGGAGGAGTTCGACGCCGCCATTCTCGACGTCGACCTCGAAGACGGCACCGTCGATCCGGTTGCCAACGAACTGACTCGACGTCGGATCCCCTTCGTGCTGGCGACCGGCTATGTCCGTCCCGACCTGCCGGTCGCCTATCGCGGCCGCCCGATCCTCGAGAAGCCCTTCACCGGGCAGGACATCGAGGCCGCCATCTGGGCCATGTGCGGCGGCGGCGCCTGAGCATCCGCCGGTGCCCGCACGTCGTGCCGGCGGGCCTTCGTTAAGAACCCGACGCTTCGCCGCCTATCGACCCCCTTTTTGCCGGCCGCACCGGTTGCCGGACGATCAAACCGGTTGCGGACGCGCGGCGAAGGGCACTAGAGTTGGCGCCGACCGGTGACGTTCGATCGTCGAACCGGTCCGGATGGCAGAAAGGAAAGGCGGCCTACGATAGAGACAAGGTCGACGGATGGTCGCGACGGCGACGCCCGAGACCGGCGCAAGAGCAGCAACAAGAGGGACTCGCAACGCCGCCGACAGAGCGCCGCCGATGAGCCTTCGAACACAACAGGAAGCAGGGAGACAGCAAGATGACCAAGATGAATCGCCGACAACTGATGCTGAGCACCGTGGGCGCGATGGCCCTGGCGCTGGCCGCTTCGGCCGGCTTCGGCCCGGCCCAGGCCGACGAGAAGATCGTCACCATCGGCATCGAACTGCCGCTGACCGGCGCCGATGCCGACTCGGCCACGCGCATCAAGAACGGCGCGATCATGGCCATCGAGGAAGCCAACGGCAAAGGCGGCGTCGGCGGCTATAAGCTCGGCGTCACGGTGCTCGACAGCGGCACCTCGACCGCCGGCCAGTACGACCCGGCGCAGGCCGCCACCAACGCCAAGAAGTTCGTCGCCGACCCGAGCGTGGTCGCCATCGTCGGCCCGGAGATGAGCGGCGAAGGCAAGGCGATGACGCCGATCCTGTCGGCCGCCAACCTCGCCACCATCACGCCCTCCTCGACCAACCCCGACATCACCGATCCGAAGTTCGCCGGCCAGTACAAGCCGAACGGCAAGGCGATCTATTTCCGCACGGTGACGACGGACGCCTTCCAGGGCCCGAACATGGCCAACTACATGCGCGACACGCTGAAGGCGAAGTCGGTCTACATCCTCGACGACTCCGGCGCCTACGGCGTCGGCATCTCGAACGCGTTCGAAGGGCAGGCCAAGAAGATCGGCATGAACGTGATGGGCCACGACCAGCTCGATCCGAAGGAAGCCGACTACACGACCGTCATCACCAAGATCAAGGGGCTCAATCCCGATGCCGTCTACTACGGCGGCGTGGCCCAGGCCGGCGTGAAGGTCGCCAAGCAGCTGCATGAGATCTTCCCCTCGGTCATCAAGGCCGGCGGCGACGGGATGGTCGATGGCGGCCTGCTCTCCGCCGTCGGGTTCCCCGCGATCGAAGGCTGGTACTGCACCCAGGCTTCGCCCCACGTCATGGACGACGCCTCGATGTCCGACTGGGTGGCGCGCTATACCAAGGAATTCAATATGACGCCGAGCGACTACGCCATCACGGCCTATGACGCCGTGCAGGTGGTCGTCGACTCGATCAAGCGCGTGTCCGCGGGCGGCCAGCCGGTCAACCGCGACACCGTGCGCGATGCCATGCAGAGCGCCAACCTCAATACGCTGCAAGGCCCGGTGTCGTTCGACGAGAACGGCGACATCGTCAGCAAGGTGATCAGCGTCTTCAAGATCACGCATGATGCCGCCTCTGCCGATGACGACGTCCAGCACCAGTACAAGTATATCGGCGTGGCGCCGGAATCGCCGACCAGCTGAGCGACACCCGACAGTAACCTCAAGATCGGGGTCTAAGTCGTGAGCTACAGTGATGTCCTGCTTCAGCAGGTCATCAACGGGGTGAGCCTGGGCGCGATGTATTCGCTCCTCGCGCTCGGGTTCACCATGGTCTACGGCATCATCGAGCTGATCAACTTCGCCCACTTCAACGTCTTCATGGTGGGCGCCTTCTTCTCGATGTGGGTCCTGAAGCTGACCGGCCTGGCGGGCGAGAAGGTCATCCTTACGGGACTCCCG
Source organism: Pseudomonadota bacterium (assembly GCA_046724215.1). Classification (GTDB taxonomy): domain Bacteria; phylum Pseudomonadota; class Alphaproteobacteria; order Dongiales; family Dongiaceae; genus JBKOWC01. The sequence goes on from JBKOWC010000002.1 coordinate 8,203, forward strand.
CTGATCGGGGTGCTCCTGCTGGCCCTCGTCTGCGTCATGCTGTTCTGCGGCGTGCTGGGCGTCGTGATCGAACGAACGGTCCTGCGACCGTTGCGCAACGTGCCGGGCACCGCGGCGATGATCACCACCATCGGCGTCTCCTACATCCTCTTCAACGTCATCCTGCTGTCGCAGGGCGCCGCCGCCCTGAACTTCCCCAATCCCATGCCCAAGGTGCAATGGAATGTCACGGCGGGCACCGTGCTGAAGCTGCGCGAGGTGCTGCTCTGGACTCTCGCCGCCCTGCTGATGCTCGGCCTCCAGTTCTTCGTGCGGCGCACCAGGATGGGGAAGGCCATGCAGGCGACCGCGCAGGACCAGGAGGCGGCGCGGATGATGGGGATCGAGGTCGACTCCGTGGTCATGACCACGTTCTTCCTCGGCTCGGCGCTGGCCGGCGCGGCCGGACTGGTCTTCGGCCTCTACTACAACTTCACGAGCTACGTGATCGGCTACACGGCCGGCCTGCGCGCCTTCACGGCGGCCGTCCTCGGCGGGATCGGCAGCATCCCCGGGGCGATGCTGGGCGGGGTCATCATCGGGCTGATCGAATCCCTCGGCGGGCAATTGATCGCGACCCGCTGGACCGACGTCATCATCTTCTCGATCCTGGTCATCGTCCTCGTGTTCCGCCCCACCGGCCTCTTCGGCCGGATGATGATCCGCAAGTCGTAGACGCCCGATGACGGAATCCGTGGGCGCGAAAGCGCAGGCCGGCAGCGCCATCGGGAGCACCTGGCGCCGGGCAACGGCCACGCAGCGGCGCCGGACGATCCTGACCGCGGTGACTCTGGCCCTCATTGCGTTCCCGCTTATCGATCGCAACGGCGGCGACATCGATGCCGCGGCCAACGCCTGCGCCTTCGCCATCCTGGCGCTCGGCCTCAACATCGTCGTCGGCTATGCCGGCCTGCTCGACCTCGGATACGCCGCCTTCTTCGCCATCGGCGCCTATACCTACGGCGCCCTCGCCTCCTGGCAGGTGCAGCCGCAATGGTCGGACTTCTGGGCGCCGTTCGAGTGGCTCGGGCTGGTCGCCCGCTTCCACGCCGACGGCGTGCCGGACGTCGTGCACTTCACCTTCTCGTTCTGGGTCGGGATGCCGGTGGCCGCCATCGTGGCCGCCTTCTTCGGCGTGCTGTTCGGCTGGCCCACCCTGCGGCTGCGCGGCGACTATCTGGCGATCGTGACGCTCGGCTTCGGCGAGATCGTCCCGATCGTCGCGCGCAACTGGCCGACCGTGACGAACGGCGCCATCGGTCTCAACGGCGTCGCCCCGCCGCGGCTCTTCGGCTACTCCTTCGGCGTCGATTCCGAGCCGTTCTACTATCTCGGCCTGCTGATGATCGCGGCGATGATCCTCATCAGCCTGCGGCTGCAGAACTCCCGCATCGGCCGCGCCTGGATGGCGATCCGCGAGGACGAGATCGCGGCCTCCGCCATGGGCATCAGCCTGGTAAGGCTGAAGCTGCTCGCCTTCGGCGTGGGCGCCGCCTTCGGCGGCATGACCGGCGCCTTCTACGTCTCGAAGCTGCAGACGGCGACGCCGGACATGTTCATGTTCCCGGTCTCCGTCATGATCCTGGTCATGATCGTGCTCGGCGGCATGGGCAGCGTCTACGGCGTGGTGCTCGCCGCCATCATCCTGCAGCTGCTGCAGTCCTGGTTCCTGCAGGACCTGACCGGCTGGATCCACAAGCTTGGCAGCTGGGTCGATATCGCCTGGCTGCAGCGCGTCGACCTCGTGCAGTCGATCGAGCTCATCTTCGGCATCATCCTCGTGACGATGATGCTGTTCCGCCGCCAGGGCCTGATACCGGCGACGCGGGCGACGCCGGCGCTCACCCTCGACCAGCAGACGGCGCACGCCAGCCGCGGCGGCTTCGCGACGCCGATCCGGGGCATCCAGCCGACGCCGGTCGAGCCGAAGCAGGCGATGATCGAGGTGCGCAAGCTGACCCGCCGCTATGGCGGCATCATCGCCGTCAAGGACCTGAACATCGTCGTCGAGAGCAACTCGATCGTGGCGCTGATCGGCCCGAACGGTTCCGGCAAGTCGACGACGTTCAACCTGATTACCGGAATGGACGAGCCGTCCTCGGGCCAGGTCCTGCTGCTCGGCGAGAACATCACCGGACTGAAGGCGCACGCGATCACCGGGCGCGGCATCGCCCGCACATTCCAGAATCTGCGCCTCTTCAGCAACATGACCGTGCTGGAGAATATCCTGGTCGCCATGCATTCGCGCACGACGACAGGTCCGGTCGGCGCGGTCCTGCGCACGCCCCTCAGCCGCGCCGAGGAGCGCGAGGCGCAGGAGCGCGCCTTCGAGATCATCGGCGCCTTCGGCAACCGCCTGCTGCCGCGCGCCAACCAGCTGGTCAAGGAGCTTTCCTACGCCAACCGCCGCCGCGTCGAGATCGCCCGCGCGCTGGCGTCGCGGCCGAAGGTGCTGCTGCTCGACGAGCCGACGGCCGGCATGAATCCGGTCGAGACGCTGGAGCTCTCGGACCAGATCCGGAGCCTGCGCCAGATGGGGCTGACCGTCTTCCTCATCGAGCACAAGCTGAACGTCGTGAACGACATCGCCGACAAGATCGTCGTGCTCGATCACGGCGAGAAGATCGCCGAAGGCACGGCCGAGCAGGTGCACAGCAATCCGCTGGTGCTCGAGGCCTATCTGGGGCGCAAGGCCAGCCATGCTTGAGTTCCGCAACGTCAATACCTACTACGGCGAGCTCCACGTCCTGAAGGACGTGAACTACGACATCAAGCAGGGCGAGATCTGCTGCCTCCTGGGCGGCAATGCCAGCGGCAAGTCCACGACCATGAAGGCGGCGCTCGGCATCGTCCGGCCCAAGTCGGGCGAGATCCTCTACGAGGGCAAGCTGATCAACACGCTGCCGACGGCGACGCGGGTGCGCATGGGCATCGCGCCGGTGCCGGAGGCACGCCGGCTGTTCCCGCGCATGACCGTGCTCGAGAACCTGGAGATGGGGGCCTACACGCGCCTCGACCGCCACAACTTGAACGAGGATCTGGAGCGCGTCTATTCCCTGTTCCCGCGCGTCAAGGAGCGGCGCCAGCAGCTGGCCGGCACGCTTTCGGGCGGCGAGCAGCAGATGGTGGCGATCGGCCGCGCCCTGATGGCGCGCCCGCGCCTGCTCTGCATGGACGAGCCCTCGATGGGCCTGTCGCCGGCCTTCGTCGACCAGGTGTTCGAGATCATCCAGACCATCAACAAGCAGGGGACGACCATCTTCGTGGTCGAGCAGAACGCCGCCATGGCGCTCTCCATCGCCGACCGCGGCTATGTGCTGCAGACGGGCGAGGTGGTGCTGTCGGGGACCGCCAAGAGCCTGCTCGACAACCAGATGGTGCAGCAGGCCTATCTGGGGCAGATGGCGGCGTAAGCGTCGCGCGCAGGCACGCCTCGCCTACTCCGCCTTGGCGTCGAGCGCGGCGCGGATGTGGGCGGCGAGGTCCTGGCGACTGTAGGGCTTCTGCAGCAGGCGCACGCTGCTGTCGAGCTGGCGCGGGAGGACGGTGGCCCCGCTGTAGCCGGAGGTGAGCAGGGCCCTCAGGCCCGGCATGTGCGCCCGCGCCTGCTCCAGCAGCTGCGGCCCGAGCAGGCCGCCCGGCAGCATGACGTCGCTGAACAGCAGGTCGATGCGGCGGCCGCCGGCGATGAGGGCGAGCGCCGCCGGCCCGTCCTTCGCCTCGAGGATGCTGTAGCCGAGGGTCTTGAGCTGGCCCACGACATAGGTGCGCACGAGCTCGTCGTCCTCGACGACCAGGATCGTCTCATTGCCGCTGGCCGGCTGCGCGCGCACCGCTTCCGCCGCCACCTCGAGGGCGCCGACGTAGCGCGGCAGATAGAGCTTCACCGTGCAGCCGTGGCCGGCCTCGCTGTAGATCTTCATGTGCCCGCCGGACTGCTTGGCGAAGCCGTAGACCATGCTGAGGCCCAGCCCGGAGCCCTTGCCGACCTCCTTGGTGGTGAAGAACGGCTGCACGGCGCGCAACAGGACGTCGGGCATCATGCCGACGCCGGTGTCGCTGACCGCGAGCATGACGTAGTCGCCGGCCACGACCTCGGGCTCGTTCGCGGCCCGCTCGGCGTCGAGAGTCACATTGGCCGTCTCGATGATGAGCCGGCCGCCGTCGGGCATCGCGTCGCGCGCGTTGATGGCGAGGTTGAGCAGCGAATCCTCGACCTGGCCGGGATCGGCGCGCGCGGTCCACAGGCCCTCCGGCAGCCGCATCTCGATCTCGATGTTGGCGCTGAGCGAGCGCCGCAGCATGTCGGACATGCCGCCGACCAGCCGGTTCAGATCGATCTTGCGCGGCTTCAGCATCTGCTGGCGCGAGAACGCCACCATGCGATGCACCAGCTCGGCGCCGCGCTGCGCCGCCTGCAGGCCGGTGCCGGCGAGCTGCGCGACGTTCTTCGGATTGTCCGGATAGTCGCGGATGAGATCGAGATTGCCGATGACGACCGTCAGCAGGTTGTTGAAGTCGTGGGCGATGCCGCCGGTCATCTGGCCGACCGCCTCGAGCTTCTGCATCTGGCGGAGCTGCTCCTCCAGCTTGCGGCGGTCCTCGATGTCGATGAGGATGCCGAGGTGTCCGAGATAGGAGCCGTCGGCGCCGAAGCGCGGCACCATGGTGTCGAGGAACCAGCGATAGTTGCCGTCCTTGCCGCGCAGCCGGTATTCATCCGAGGCCTGTACGCGGCGGGCGAAGATGTCGCGCTCGATGTCCGCCGAATGCTGGCGGTCGTCGGGATGGATGCTGGTGGTGAAGCCGCGGCCGAGTTCCTCCTGGAGCGGCCGGCCCGTGAAGGCCGACCACTGCTTGTTGAGGAAGACGCAGTCGCCCTTCTCGTCCGACATCCAGACGAGGGCCGGGATGCTGTCGGCGATGCTGCGGAACCGGCCCTCGCTCTCGCGCAGCGCCGCCTCGGCCCGCTTGCGTTCGGTGATGTCGCGCAGGAAGCCGACGAAGACCCGACGGCCGTCGCTTTCGGCGGCCTCGATCGCCAGCTCGACCGGAAACTCGACGCCGTCGATGCGCAGCGCCGGCAGTTCCAGCCGACGCCCCAGCAGCTTGCCGACGCCCCCCGCCCTCAGCCGCTCCAGGCCGGCGCGATGCTGGTCGCGCAGCCGCGGCGGGATGATCAGATCGGCCATGCTCCGGCCGAGCACGTCGTCGCGTACACGGCCGAACGTCTGCTCCGCCGCCGGGTTGAATTCGAGGATGCGCCCCGCCTCGTCGATGACGATGACGGCGTCGAGGGCGCATTCCAGCACGACGGCCTTCAGCGCCTCGCTGGCGTGGCGTTCGGCTTCGGCCAGCCGGCGCTCGGTGATGTCCTGGATCGTGCCCATGATGAAGCGCGGCGAGCCGTTTTCGGCGAGGTGGCATACGACCACCTCGGTGAGGAAGCGGATCTCGCCGTCCGGCCGCACGATGCGGTAGCCGCCGCCGCGATCCCGCGGCAGTTGGCGCGTCCGCGGCAACTCGGCGACCTCGTTCATGTAGCTGCGATAGTTGTCGAGTGCCGCCTTGCGGTCGTCGGGATGAACGAAGCGCTCGATGAACGCCTGGTCCGAGATTTCCAGCTCGGCGGGCGGGACGCCCAGTATCTTCGCGGCGCCGGAGGAATAGCGCGTGGCCGGCACCGTCGCGCCGCCCGGTTCCGTGCGCCAGGTCGTGATCCAATGGCCGAGCTTGGCCATGTCCTGTGCCAGGACGAGGAGGGCTTCGTTCTCGCGCAGCGCCTCCTCCGCCCGCTTGCGCTCGGTGATGTCGAGGCCGACGGCGACGACGTACTTCACCGCCCCCGATGCGTCGAAGATGGGCGCGCGCGAGGCGAGCCAGGTACTGAGGCGGCCGCCGTGCTCGCGGAAATCGGTCTCGTAGAAATCCCGCCGTTGGCGCGACTCGACGACACCGCGGTCGGCGGCGTGTATTTGCTGGATGTACTCGTCGGGATAGAGTCCGTCGGGTGGGCGGCCCGGGAACCAGTCGATCGGCCGCCCGTGGTAGCGGGCGAGTGTCTCGTTGACGAACACATAGCGGCAGTCCAGGTCCCGGACGGCGATCGTCGCCGGCACCGAATCGATGACAGCGCGCAGGAGCGTGCGGCTCTCGGCGAGCGCGGCCTCGGCCTGCTTGCGCGCGCTGATGTCGAGGGCGACCCGGACGACGTAAGCAACCTCGCCGGCGACGTTGCGGATGGGCGCGCAGGACAGCAGCCAGGTGCTGACGCGACCGTCGCGCTCGGTGTAGTCGAACTCGACGAGGCCCTCGGGCTTGCCGGTCTCGACGACGCGGCGGTCGATGGCGCGCATGCGCTCGACGTAGCCGGCGTCGTAAAGATCGGACGCCGTATGGCCGGGAAACCAGTCGACCGGGCGGTCGTGATAGCTGGCGTGCAGCGCATTGACGAAGACGTAGCGCCCCTCGAGGTCCCTGACGTTCACCGTCGCGGGTACCGCATCGACGAGGGCGTGGAGCAGCGATTGGCTCTCGCGCAGGGCTGCTTCGGTCCGATACCGGTCGGTGATGTCGAGCCCGACGCTGACGATATGGCTGACGGCGCCCGCCTGATCGAGGATCGGCGCCCGCGACATCAGCCACCGCGTCGTACGGCCATCGGGCGCGATGTAGTCGATCTCGTGGAAGTCGAGCGCCCTGCCCGTCTCGCGGATCCGGCGATCCCAGTCCGCCAACTGGGCAACGTATGACGGAGGATAGAGATCGCTCGGACCGCGGCCGACGAACCACTCCGGCGGCTTGTCGTAGGGCTTCGCCTGGAAGGCATTGAAGAGGACATAGCGGCCGTCGCGGTCGCGGACATTGATGGTCGCCGGCACCGCATCGACGACCGCGCGCAGGAAGGCCTGGCTTTCGCGAAGCGCCGCCTCGGCGCGACGGCGCGCGGCGGCATCGGCAGCGGTACCCGGCCGCCGCACCACCATCAGGCAGAAGAGGAAACCGAGCAGGAACGCGACGCCGAGACCGAGAAGCTGAAGGAACGGGGAGAGCGTCGGCACGGCGTCGGGCTCCCTCCTCTTGGGCAAAATGGCGCGGGGAGGAGCGGATGCCGTGCGTGACTGCAGTCGCCGCCCCGGATGACGGTCATACTACCGTCATGGTTAATTTTCCGCTACCAACCGGGCTGGTCATGCAAACGTCAAGGCGGCCACATCGGCCTGTAACGGGGCGTGCCGATAGTCCGCTGATCCCGATCAAGAATCCTGGAGAGGCAGCCATGACGAAAGCCGCGATTTCGCGTCGTCTGCTCCTGCGCAACAGCGCCCTTCTGGCGACGGCCGGCGTTGCCGCGCCCTTCATCCTGCGCAGCCGCGCGGCCCTGGCGGCGACGTCCGAAACGGCGCTGCCGGGTCTGCCCTACGGCATCGCCAGCGGCGACATCGGCACCGACAGCGCGGTGATCTGGAGCCGCAGCGACCGCCCGGCGCGCATGATCGTCGAATATGCGACCACCGAGTCCTTCGCCGACTCGCGCCGCATCGTCGGGCCTGCCGCCCTCGAGGACAGCGACCATACGGCCCGCGTCGTGCTGGCCGACCTGCCGGCCGACCAGCAGATCGTCTATCGCGTGACTTTCGAGGACCTCGCCGACCTCAAGACCGTGAACGGACCGCTCGTCGGCCGCTTCCGCACCGCACCGGCCGAGAAGCGCGACCTCAACATCCTCTGGAGCGGCGACACCGCCGGCCAGGGCTGGGGCATCAACACGGACTGGGGCGGCATGAAAATCTACGAGACCATGCGCGCCCTGCAGCCCGACCTCTTCATCCACAGCGGCGACAACATCTATGCCGACGGCGTGATCAAGGCGGAAGTGAAACTGCCGGACGGCACGCTCTGGAAGAACGTGACGACGCCCGAGAAGTCCAAGGTGGCGGAGACGCTGGACGAGTTCCGCGGCAACTATCGCTACAACCTGATGGACGAGAACATCCGGCGCTTCTACGCGGAGGTGCCGGGGATCTTCCAGTGGGACGACCACGAGACGCTCAACAACTGGTATCCGACCAAGGTGATGCCGGCCGACGACGCGCGCTACACGGTGAAGAGCGTGGCATTGCTGTCGGCGCGGGCGAAGCGCGCCTTCCTCGACTACATGCCGGTCCGGCGCAACGCCGACGACGGCGAGCGCATCTACCGCACCATTCACTACGGCCCGCTGCTCGACATCTTCGTGCTGGACATGCGCAGCTACCGCGGCCCCAACAGCGTCAATCGCCAGGCCGCGGCCGACGGCGACACCGACTTCCTGGGCCGGCCACAGATCGCCTGGCTGAAGCAGGCGCTGCTGGCATCCAAGGCGACCTGGAAGCTCATCGCCGCCGACCTGCCGATCGGCCTCATCGTGCCCGACGCCGGCAACACCTTCGAGAACGACGCCAACGGCGACGGCCCGCCGCTCGGCCGCGAGATGGAGATCGCGAACCTCCTGAGCTTCATCCGCAACAACGACATCCGCAACACCGTGTGGATCACGGCCGACGTGCACTACGCCGCGGCCAACTACTACGATCCGAACCGGGCGCAGTTCCAGGACTTCCGGCCGTTCTGGGAGTTCGTCGCCGGCCCGCTCCACGCCGGCACCTTCGGCCCCAACGCGCTCGACAACACCTTCGGGCCGCAGGTCCGCTTCCAGAAGGCGCCGCCCGACGGCCAGTCCAACCTGGCGCCGAGCGCCGGGTATCAGTTCTTCGGCCAGATCAGGATCGACGGCGCCAGAGGCGGCATGACGGTGGCGCTCCGCGACCTGACGGGGCGGGAGCTCTTCAAGGTCGACCTGAACCCGGAAATGGGCGTGTAGCACCCGGTCTCCGGGGCGCTTGTAGGGGCGGGTCTCAAGACCCGCCCTCGCGCCGAGACCCCGGTGACTTGCGGCAACAAAGCCCCATCGTTGCATTGCTCCCAGGCCAATTCCTGATTGATTCCCCCGCGAAAGCGGGGGTCCAGGGCCGGCGCACCGTCACTTACCCTGGACCCCCGCTTTCGCGGGGGAATCACATTTAAGGAACACGGGTGAAGTTGGCTCACTGGCAAGAAGCTGTGTTCGCAGCGTCTTATCTTAGCGCCTATGGGTCTTGAACCCTCACACGTCGTATTCGAGGCCGAGGTCGCGGAAGCGGCCGGGGTCGTCCGCCCAGTCGGCGCCGACCTTGACG
>JBKOWC010000178.1:0-4798 GCA_046724215.1 Pseudomonadota bacterium
CGCGGACCTCGCTCGACGCCTTCCTGGCGATCGCCGAACGCGACATGGTGCGCTTCCCCGGCCGACGGCTGGAGGACTGGCGGCCGCAGCTGCATCGGTTCATCGAGTACCGCGATCCGCTCGCGTTCGAGCACCTCGCGACCGCCCTGCGGGCGGCGGGGCTGCCGTAGCGCCCGCCGCGGATCGAGAGGCCCGGACGCTCTCCGCGTTCGAATCGCCCTTTCCTCGGAGTACGACGGCCGAAAACTTGTCAAACTCGCGCCGGTTCGCGTTTATACATAGGTCTTGTTCCGCCACGCCTCACCGGCGTCGGTTTCGGCCGGCTACTGCGGAGACAGACGTTATTCGGATTCGATATGGCGCAGATCGTCGGCTTCGGCCTCCATCTGCTCATCTTTCTCGTGCTCGGCGCGGTCGCCATTCTCGCCTGGAGGCGGATGGCACAACTCAGATCCTCGATCGACTCCCTGAGAGCGGCCGCAACGAACCTCCATGCGCTCGTCGCGCCGCCGGCTCCCCCGCAGCTCTCCCATCCGCAGGTTTCCCAGACCTTGGACAACGTCTGGCAGCAGCTGATCGGAGACCTCAATGAAGCGGACGCGCGGCAGGCCGCCGCCCAGCCGCAGAGCGCAGACGCCCTGCGGAACTGGGCGCTGCTGCGCGCCGCCTCTGCCATCACCTACGCCTACAAGAGGGCCGAGGCCGCCGCATCGAATGAGCTGCGGGTGGCCGGAATCGGCGCCACGGCCGACCTCACGACGGCTGGATTCCAGTCTCTCGTTCTGATCAACGGCGGCGCCGTCGTCGCGGTCCTGACGCTCATCGGCACGGTGTGGAGCGGCAACAAGGACACGGCCAAGGCGATGCTGGCGGCCGCGAAACTCGGACTGCTCGGCTTCGGCGCCGGCCTTGCCTTCGCGATCCTCGGCATCGGCCTCGCCTTCCTCGCGCAGGTGGCGTTCCAGCAAAGCCAGTCCATCACGGGCAAGATCTGGCGTTGGGGGGCGTTCCTGGCCGGCGCTGCGAGCCTCGCCGGCTTCGCCTTCGGCGCCTGGTCGGTGGCGACGGCGCTCACCAGCGTCTGAGGCGGCCGACTTCGGACTTGCGCAACCAGGAGCCAGAGAAACGATGCCTCCCCCGTCCCTCCGCCGCTTCAAGGTCCTCACCTTCGACGTCGTCGGCACGCTCATCGACTTCGAGCGCGGCATGATCGACTACATCCAGAGCATCGGTCCGGCAGATGCGGACGCCGTTCTCGACGCCTATGTACGCTCGCGCGCGCTGCCAGCGTCCGGCTGGTATCCCGACGATCTCCTGCGCGTCTATGCCGACATGGCGCGCGATCTCGGGCTGCCGGCAAGACCCGGCGCCGCCGAGGGCTTCCGCGATTCGGTCGCGCGCTGGCCCGCCTTTCCCGATTCGGCTGCCGCGCTCAGGCGCCTGCGCGCCCGCTACAGGCTCGTCGCCATGACCAACGCGCGCCCCTGGGCCCTCGCCCACATGGCGCGCACGCTCGGCGATCCCTTCGACGACACCGTCACTGTCGACGACGTCCGCGTCGAGAAACCGGACCCGCAGTTCTTCGCCTTCGCCCGCGGCCGCCTCAGCAAGGACGGCCATCGGATCGAGGACATCCTGCATGTCGCGCAGAGCCAGTATCACGACATCGGCGTCGCCCGGGCCCTCGGCTACACCGTCTGCTGGATCGAGCGCCGGAAGGGCCTCAGGGGCTTCGGCGGCAGCAAGCCGCCGGCGCAGATAACGAAGCCCGACTACCACTTCGCCACCCTGGCCGAACTCGCCGACGCCGTCGACGCCGCGGCGTGAGCCGGATCAGAAGTCGCCGACGAGGTTGGAGACCAGGGTCGCGATCTCGCGGTCCATGAACGGCTTGCTGAGATAGGGCCGGCCCCGCAGCCGGGTGGGGACGCGGTCGCGCCGGTAGGCCGTCACCAGGGCGTAGGGGATGTTGCGGCGCTCCAGGACGTCGGCGATCGGCTCGACCGAGTCGCCGGCGAGGTCGATGTCGAGGAGGGCCGCGTCGAGCGGCTCGCTGCGCGCCAGCGGCAGCGCCGTCGTGACGTGGCCCACCGGGCCCACCGGCGCGCACCCGAGATCCTCCAGGAGGGTGGCGATATAGATCGCCACCGTCATCTGGTCCTCCACGACGAGCACGCGCGGCGATCTTCGCGCCGTTCCTTGCATGTTCACACACCCGTGATGTCCGGGCACGCCCCGCCGCAACTCGCTTCGCAGCAGCCCAGCTGTGCCGGTGGTGGCCAGACGATTCGGGTCCTTGCTGGACCGACCATGCGCGCGCGGTCGCCGATTCGGTCGTGACAAAATCGCGGCATCCACCCGGCCGCGTGCCCTGGCAGGTCGACCAGCGTCGGGGCGCGCTGCGCGCGCCCGCGGATCATCCGGCTGCACCTTGGTGCGGCAAGGCTCGGAGACGGGCGCGTAGCGCGCCCCTACCGATCTGCCGTCCCCGGCCAGGGCCTTTCCGAAACGACGGCGACGTGATTAAAATCACAGCTTAGGAAGGCCGACCCATGGGACGCTCTCCCCAGGGCACGGAATCGGGTGCGCCGTTCTCCCGGGTTCCGCCCAGTCCAGAGGTTCGCGAACGGTCGAAGCGAGGTCGGTCCATGGGCCCGGTATCGAAGGGGCTGCGCGCCGCAGCGTGGGGTCGGCGTGTCGGTCGATTCCTTGTCACGATCACGCCGCCGACGATCGGATTGGCGTTGGTTGCCGGCCTGTCCGTCCCGGCGGCGCACGCCGAGGACTGCGCGTCTCTCGACATTCACCTCGGATCCGCCGCGGGATACACGGACGTCGAGTGCAATTCCTCTGACTCCATGAGCGAGGGCACGTCCGCTACCGAGGAGACGATCCGGGCGACCGACGACCGCTCCATCTTCCTCATTCGCCATGAAGGCGCCGGCAATCGCACCTACATCCATCAGACGGACACCAAATCCCTGATCGGGCCCGTTTTCGCGAAGTCCGAGGGCTGGACGTCGGCGCCGGGAGGCAACAAGTTCTTGGCCACGCGCTTCAAGGGCTGGTTCAAGAGCACCTCGGGGTCGGCGTTCGCCTGCTTCGGGTTCTCGCGTTTCACCGGCCATGTCGATCACAGCATGGGCTATCGCCACGCCCTCTACGGCTTCTACTGCGCGCAGCAAGCCGACAACGTCTCCGATGCCGACGTGCACCGCCTGATCGGCGCCCTGACGTTCGACTTCGAGTAGTCTGCTCACTCGTCTTGTCGGCCCACGCTCCGCTCCGAGGCGGGATATGGCCCACGCGGCGTCGCCGATACGGGAGCCCGAATCTGGCTCACGCCTGAAACAGGCATGACTCAACCAGCATCTGTTTATCGGACGGAGCTGATCGCCGTCCGATGAACGCGCGCATCGTCGGCGGACGGCGGCAAGTTTTTTGCCTTGACAGGCAACTAGACGGTTACATATAAACAGGCAACTCAACGGTTGCATGTGGCGGGCATGAATGAGGACGCCGTGTTTCGCGCTCTGGCAGACGCAAGCCGCCGGCAGTTGCTGGATCGGCTGCACCGGAAGAACGGCCAGACGCTCGGCGACCTTTGCAATGGTCTCGACATGACGCGCCAGGCAGTCGCCAAGCATCTGGCCATTCTCGAGGAGGCGAATCTCGTCTCCTGGCAGCGGCAGGGCCGGGAAAAGCTGCACTTCATCAATCCGGTGCCGATCAACGAGATCGCCGAGCGCTGGCTTCGGAAATTCGAACGCCGCCACCTTAGCGCGCTGTCTGCGCTGAAGAAGAAGTTGGAAGGAGAAAGAGATGGCTGACGAAGTCACCAGTCGTTTCGTCTATGTCACCTATATCCGCACGACGCCGGAACGCCTGTGGTCCGCGCTGACGAGCGGGGAATTCGCGCGGCAGTATTGGCGCGGCGCCTACCCCGACGCCGATTGGAAGGTCGGCGGGTCGTGGAAGCTCATGTTTCCCGACGGGCGGGTGGCCGACACCGGCGAGATCGTCGCGTTCGAGCCGTCCAAGCGTCTGGGCATTCGCTGGCGCAACGAGTTCAAGCCCGAGCTCAAGGCGGAAGGCTGGTCTCTCTGCACCATGGAGATCGAGCCCGTCGGCGACGCCGTGAAGCTGACCGTGACCCACAGCATGGAGCGCGAAGGCTCGAAGTTCATCGGCGCCGTCTCGGAAGGCTGGCCGCAGATCCTGTCGAATCTCAAATCGCTCCTCGAGACCGGGTCGGTCGTCTTGGGGCCCAAGTATTGAGAGCTCGACATGGTCCAGGCACGCGCCGTCACCCTGCTCGCCGCCGCCATGGCGGCCTCGACTCCGGTTGCCGCTCAGGCCGCCTGCGATCCCGCCGCTGGCCTGACATTCATCTGCGGATTGACCAATGCCGAGGACCTGCAGCAGGTGCCGGGCATGCCGTGGATCCTCGCCAGCGGCTTGGCGGCAGGCGAGCACACGGAGGGTCACATCTATCTTGTGAACGCGAAGGACCGCACGGTCCAGGTCTAGCCGATGACGAGTTCGTGGAGACAGGGACGGAAGGAGCCGCGTGATGCAGGGCCCCGAAACAGACGAGGTTGGCGAAATTATCGCTGCATTTGCGGTTCAGGTCGGTGACCGCCACCGGCCGGTCGCTCTCATCGCGCATTTTCGCGTGCGTCAAGGTGCCGGCCCTCGGGTCGAGAAGGCGTTCGCCGAGGCGTCGATGCAGACAGCGCGAGAAGCCGGCGTGCTCGCGTATCAGCTCCACCGAGAGCCGGACAATCCAAGCGGATTC
>JBKOWC010000048.1:0-13090 GCA_046724215.1 Pseudomonadota bacterium
CGGGCGCAGCAGGCGAACATCCGCAAGGCGCAGGCCAAGCGTGCGGCCATGAGCCATTGAGGGGCATACAAAGATGATCAGGAAGGTCAAGGACGGCTATCGCGTGGTCGCCGAGAGCGGCCGCAACATGGGCACCTATGCGACGAAAGAGGAGGCCGAGCGCCGCCTTCGCCAAGTCGAATACTTCAAGCGGCAGAAGGGCACGAAAAAGAAGAAGTAGCCGACCCGCTCAGTTCCCGAACAGGTGGCCGCGGAAGTCGAGCGCCTGCCGAGGCGGCAGCTTGTAGATGCCGTATTCGAGCTGCGTCGGGCGCCAGCTTCGGTCCCGATAGATCGGGTGAACGAAGCAGAATGTGCCGGGGTTGTCGGCGCAATAGCTCTCGAGCTCCCGCCAGAGTCCGCGCTGGTTGATGGCGCTGACCTGCGGGAACAGGTTGATGTCGAGGCCGCCGCCCATGGTGTGGGCGAAGAAGTGCCCGCGGTCCATGCCGCCATAGGCGTCGGACCAGACGCCCTGCAGGTATCCCTTCATGCGCGAGCGGTCGCGCGTGCTGCCCGGCTCATAGCGAGAGAGGCCCCAGACGCCGACCACGCGGTCGTCGGTGTGCTTCCGGAGCTGCTCCGGCGTGGTGCCACGCAGATCGGCATGGCCCGAGGTGTGATCGAACAGGTAACTGACGAAGTGCTCGACCCGCTTCTCGTCGCCGAACGAGACCGTCAACAGGTTCGTCGGCGAGCGCGTCATCGTGCGGTAGTCGTCCGCCCATATATCCGGCAGGGTGACGTCGAGATGATCGATGATCGATTGCCGGGCCGCCGCGTTATCCGCCCCATAGGCTACGAGCTTGTAGTCGTGCAGCATCGCCACGTTCCTCCGCCGGCGACCATCGACCGATTGTGGCGCCGGCCGCCTCGCCGAGTCTGTGTCGCCGGTCACACCCGACGAGGGACTTGTGCCGGGGGTCCGTCACCAATGGTTCGGTCGGTGTTCATCCTTATGCTTCTGTGCTTCAATCCGGGCGCGCCAGCAAATGGATGAGCCAACGCGTTGACAGGAACCCGCGAAAGCGATCTCGGCCAGCGAGCGACCGCGGCGACCGATATTCCCCGCGGCAGCTGGGTCGACCGCCTCTTGCCTCAGCCCGCACGGCCGTATGCGCGGCTCATGCGGCTCGATCGGCCGATCGGGACTTGGCTGCTGCTGTTCCCTTGCTGGTGGGGCCTGTTCCTCGCCACCGATCTCCCGCAGCTCGGGAACATGGAGCAGCTGGTTAGGCTGGTCTTCCAACCGGTGATCCTCTTCGCTGTCGGCGCGATCGTCATGCGCGGCGCCGGCTGCACCTATAACGACATCGTCGACCGCGACTTCGACGCCAAGGTGGCGCGCACGGCGTTGCGGCCGATCCCCAGCGGCCAAGTGTCCGTCCCGCGCGCCATCGCCTTTCTCGGGGCCCAGCTGCTGGTCGGACTGCTCATCCTGCTGAGCTTCAACGGCTTCACGATCCTGCTCGGCGTGCTGTCGCTGGCCCTCGTCTTCACCTATCCGCTGATGAAGCGCGTCACCTATTGGCCGCAGGCCGTCCTCGGCCTCACCTTCAACTGGGGGGCGCTCATGGGGTGGGCTTCGGCGACCGGCGGTCTCGGCCTGCCGGCCCTCGCCCTCTACGCCGCCGGGATCGCCTGGACGCTGCACTACGACACCATCTACGCCCACCAGGACAAGGAGGACGACGCCCTCGTCGGCGTGAAATCGACGGCGCTCAAGTTCGGTGCCGATTCGAAGGTATGGCTGGCCGGCTTCAGCGTCGTCGCCGTCGTGCTGTTCGAATTCGCCATGGCGCAGGCGCATCTCGCATGGCCGGCGCTGCTGGCCGTCGCCCTGGTCGCGCTGCATCTGACCTGGCAGATCCTCGCCGTCGATCTGGACGATCCCGCCGACTGCCTCGTCAAGTTCCATTCCAACCGGTGGATCGGCTGGATCCTGCTGTTCGGCATCGCCGGCGGGCATCTCCTGCGGTGAGCGATCCCACTGCCTTCATCCGGGCCCAGACGGCGCTCGGCGCCCCGTCCCTCGTGCCGGAGATCCGCCTGCATCTGGCGAACGAGGTGACGCCGCTCTGGCGGGCGACCGAGGCGACGCTCAGCGAAAGCAACGTGCCGCCGCCCTATTGGGCCTTTGCCTGGCCGGGCGGCCAGGCGCTGGCGCGTCACGTCATCGACCATCCGGCGACCGTGTACGGTCGCCGCGTGCTCGACTTTGCCGCCGGCAGCGGCGTCGTGGCGATCGCCGCCGCCCGCGCCGGAGCGGCTTGCATAGCGGCCGCGGACATCGACCCGTTCGCCGCCACCGCGATCGCGCTCAACGCCGCCGCCAACGGTGTCGCGATCACGATCGAGACCGCGGACGTGATCGACCGGCCGTCGGCCTGGGACGTGGTCCTCGCCGGCGATGTCTGCTACGAACAGCCGATGGCGGGGCGGACGACGGCGTGGCTGCGCCGCCTCGCGGCGAGCGGCACGACGGTGCTGATGGGCGATCCCGGGCGCGCCTATCGGCCGGCGGATGGACTCGTCGAGCTCGGCCGTTACCAGGTGCCGACCAGCCTCGACCTGGAGTGCCGCACGCTGCAGGAGACCGTGGTCTGGCAATTGCTTCCGGCCCATGTGGCATGACAGGACCGGGGATGGCTGACTCCATCGGCAGGCTCATCGAGATCTGGCGCTACCCCGTGCAATCCATGCGCGGCGAGGCGCTGTCCGACACGGAAATCGCCGCCGACGGTGTGGTCGGCGACCGCGCCTATGGCATCGTCGATCCCGAGAGCGCCGCCGTCGTCTCCTCGGCCCAGGGCCGGCGGAAATGGCGCGACATCGTCACGCTCGCCGCGCGCTATCGCGCCGCGCCGACGGCGAACGGCGCCCCCGCGCCGATCGATATCCTGCTGCCGGACGGGACCGTACTGGCCGGCGAGCAGCCGGATATCGACGCGCGCCTGGCGGCCCTGCTGGGCCAGCCGGCGCATCTTGCCGACAAGGCGGCCGAGAACGTCCGCTCCACCTACGATCACAGCTCGCTGCATCTGCTGACGACCGCGAGCCTGCACGAGTTCTCGCGGTTGCGCCCGGAAAGCCGCTTCGTGTCGGCGCGCTTTCGCCCCAACCTGGTGATCGATACCGGCGACACCGGCGGATTCCCCGAGCAGGGGTGGATCGAGCAGCGCTTCCGCATCGGCGAGGTCGAGATCGCCGTCACCGATCATTGCAAGCGGTGCGTGATGACGACGCTGCCGCAGGGCGACCTGCCCATGGATCCGGCGGTCCTGCACACGGTCACCATGCGGAACAACACGCGCGCCGGGATCTATGCCGCCGTCGCGCGCCCGGGACGCGTGCGCGTCGGCGACCCCGTGCACGCGCTCGCCTGATGCGGCCGTCATGGCGATGATGAAAGTAACGCGTTTCACCGACGCGCAGGCGTTCAACGAGCATATCGGCGCAGTGCTGGCGCCGCGCGAACGCGAGAACAATCTCCTGCTGGGCATCGTCCGCAACCTGGCGGAGAAGCCGGACGATGCGGCCTGCATGCTTGCCGTCGCCGCGGAAACGGAGACCGTGTGCGCAGCCGTCATGACGCCGCCCTTCAATCTGGTCCTGTCGACCGGCCCGACCCTGGTGGTGGCGACGCTGATCGACCATCTCGAGGCCGCGGACATCCGCGTTTTGGGCGTCCTCGCCATCGCCGTCATGGCAGACGCCTTCGCGTCGGCGTGGCAGCGGCGGGTCGGATCCAGTGTCGATTTCGGCATCGACATGCGGCTCTACGCCCTCGGCACGCTGCCGCGGCTGCCGCCCGCGCCGGGCGGGCTCCAGGCGGCCGCCATCGCCGACGTCCCCTTGCTCGTCGAGTGGAGCAACGCGTTCTTCGCCGAGGCGAACATGACGGCGGCGGAGCGCGATTTCTTCATCGCGCGCCTCGACGAGATGATCGCCCGGCCGCGCCTCTGGCTGTGGACCCTGGAGGGGCGACCGGTCTGCATGGTCGCCCACTCCGAGACGACGCCGCGCACGGCACGCATCGGGCCGGTCTACACGCCGGCCCCCTTGCGGGGCCGCGGCTACGCCACGGCCGCGGTGGCCGAACTCAGCCGCCGCCTCCTCGCCGGCGGGCGGACCTGGTGCCTGCTGTTCGCGGACGTTGCCAACCCCATCTCGACCGGCATCTATCGCCGCCTGGGCTATGAGGAGGTCTGCCTGTTCCGCGAATACAGGTTCGCGGCGTGAATGGACCCGCGGACGGAACGCCGCCGCCGGCGGACCTCGTCGCCGCCCTGCGGCGCCTCGGCATCCTGGCGGCCGACGCATCGGCCTGCTTCACGCCGCTGCCGGGCGGCGTGTCGTCGGACATCTGGCGCGTCGACCTGGCCGACGGCCCGATCTGCGTCAAGCGGGCCCTCGCAAAGCTGAAGGTGGCGGCCGACTGGCGGGCGCCCACGGAACGCAACGCCTATGAGGTCGCGTGGATCGAAGCCGCCAACGCGATCGTTCCCGGCGTCGCGCCGCGTATCCTCGGCCACGACCGCACGGCCGGCCTGTTCGCGATGGCGTTCCTCGATCCGGCCAAGCATCCGCTGTGGAAGGCGGAGTTGATGGCCGGGCGGGTCGATCCTGCCTTCGCCATGCGGGTCGGCCATCGGCTCGTCACGATCCATGCCCGCACCGCGCGCCGACCCGCGATCGCCGCGCGCTTCGCCACCGATGCGAGCTTCCATGCCATCCGACTCGAACCCTATCTCGAGGCGACCGCGCGCGCGCATCCCGATCTCGCCGCCGCCCTTGCCGGGCTCGTGGCGACGACGGCGGCGACGCGGCTTGCCCTGGTGCATGGCGACGTCAGCCCGAAGAACATCCTGGCCGGCCCGCAGGGGCCGGTGTTCCTCGATGCCGAATGCGCCTGGTACGGGGATCCCGCCTTCGACCTCGCCTTCTGCCTCAACCACCTGCTGCTGAAATGCCTGTGGCGGCCGGCGGCGAGCGACCTCTACATCGGCTGCTTCAACGCCCTGACCAATGCCTATGCCGGCGGCGTCGACTGGGAGCCCGTGACGGCGGTCGAGGCGCGGGCCGCCCGCCTGCTGCCGGGATTGCTGCTCGCCCGCATCGACGGCAAGTCGCCGGTCGAGTATGTGACGGACCCCGCGCAGAAGGACCTCGCGCGCGCCTTCGCCCGCCGCCTGCTGCGCGAGCCGGCGGAGCATCTGGACGCGGTCGTCGAGGGCTGGGACGCGGCGCTCGGTGCCGCGGGCCTCCGCCGATGAGAGACGGGCGCATCAGCCGCCTGCACGCCCGCCGCGTCTGGTATTCGCGCGGCCGCCCGACGATCGAGGTCGAGGTCGCCTTGAGCGGCGGCGCAACCGGCCGCGCCATCGCGCCGGCCGGCGCCTCGACCGGCAGCGGCGAGGCCCGCGACCTGCGCGACGGCGGCAGTGCCTTCGGCGGCTTCGGCGTCATGCGCGCGCTGGCTGCCGTGAACGGCGAGATCGCGGCGGCGCTGCGCGGCCTTGACGCGGGCGACCAGGACGGCATCGACAGGTTGCTGGTCGCGCTCGACGGCACAGCGGATAAGTCGCGGCTCGGCGGCAACGCGATCGTCGCGGCGTCCATGGCGGTGGCGCAGGCAGCGGCCGCCGCCGCGGGTCTGCCGCTGTGGCGCCATCTCGCGGGCGACGCCGAGTGCCGCCTGCCCCTGCCGCAGATCCAGATCTTCGGTGGCGGTGCCCATGCCGGCCGGCGCACCGACGTCCAGGACTTCATGGTCATCGCGGTCGGCGCCGGCGACTATGCGCAGGCGCTCGACTGGACGGCCGAGGTCTACCGCGCCGCCGGCCTGCTGATGAGCGAGGCCGGACGCCTCTCCGGCGTCGCCGACGAGGGCGGCTGGTGGCCGGCCTTCGACAGCAACGAAGCGGCGATCGAGATGCTGGTGCGGTCGGTCGAGCGCGCCAGGCTGACGCCGGGCCAGGACATGGCGATCGCGCTCGACATCGCGGCCTCCCAGTTCGGCCATGGCGGGCGCTATCGCCTGGCGCGCGACCGCCGCGACCTCGACAGCGACGGGCTCGGCGAACTGCTGCTCGGCTGGCTCGCGCGTTTTCCCATCGTCTCGATCGAAGATCCGCTGGCCGAAGACGACGCCGCCGGGCTCGCCCGCTTCACGGCCGCCGCCGGCCCGCGCGTGCAGGTGGTGGGCGACGATTTCCTCGTGACGAGCGCGCAGCGAATCGGATCCGCCGCCGCGGCCGGGGCCTGCAACACGGCGCTCATCAAGCCCAACCAGGCCGGCACGTTGACGGAAGCGCAGGAAGCCGTCGCGGCCGCGCGCGCGGCCGGCTGGGGCGCGATCATGTCAGCCCGCTCCGGCGAGAGCGAGGACACGACCATCGTGCACCTCGCCGTCGGCTGGGGCGTGCCGCAGCTCAAGGTCGGCTCGTTCGCCCGCTCCGAGCGCATGGCCAAATGGAACGAGGGCCTCCGCATCGCCGAAGCGATCGGCGGGCAGCTGCCGCCGCGCACGATCTTTCCGTGGGGCCGCTGACACCCGGTTGCATCCGACACATTTCTTGATTCCCGCGCGAAAGCGGGGGAATCAAAGAAGCGTCACACCGAATTCCGCGGATCGCCCACTCGCTTCTCGATGCGGTAGCGGGCGTGGGCGTCGTCGACGGTGGCCCAGGCGCGCCGGCCCCACTCGGCCTTCGCATCGTGGTAGGTGTCGAACGGGCCGTGCCACTGTTCGGCACCGTCGATCGTCTTGGCAAAGGTCGTATCGGTATAGACGCCGCCGACGACCCAGAACGTCGCCGTCGCGCCTTCGCCCTCCTCCTCGATGCGGTAGCGCGCATTCGCGTCGTCGACCGTCGACCAGGCGCGCCGTTGCCATTCCGCCTTGGCGTCCGCGTGACTGGCGAACGGACCGAACCGCTCCTCGGCCCTGCCACCCGCGATCCGCTCGAACGTCGTATCGGAATAGATGCCGCCGACAACCCAGAACCGCGTCACGCCCAGGACCTCCTCGCAGCCCGCCTCAACGCCAGGATAGCCGCCGGCCGGGCGCGCGCAAGCCGGGTATCGCAGCTCGCGCTCACGCAACCGCCAGAATGGCGGTCAGGAGAGCCAGGGGCACCATGACGACCGCAGCGGCCTGCAGAATAAAAAGCGCGAAGCGAACGCGATCCGGCCACGACCGCTCGACCCTCGCGCCAACCACTTCCAGGCGCGCCTTTAGCAAAGGTGTCGCGAGCAGACGGTCGGGCGCGTTCGACGCGTGGAGACTGTAGGAACGTCGCCCGCTTCGAAGCGCCCGCAGCATGCGGCGCGGCTGCCAAAACAAGCCCAAGGGTACGAGCGGCAGGCAGAACAGGGCCGCGCCCCAATGCGGCATCCTGCCGGCCGCGAACTCCCACGCCGCCATCTGGCACTCGCCGCCGACCGTGCAGGGATAGCCGGCCAGCACGTGATGCAGGTCGTGCGCGAGGATGGCCTGGCGCCGCCAGGCAAAGTTGGGCAGCCGCAGTGTGAGCGTCCCAATTCGGCAGGTCCAGGACGCGTGCGCGGTCTCGTCCGCCGGCAGCCCGTTCGCCCGGCGAAAGGCGGCAAGGGCCTCGCGCAGAGTGAAATCCGGCGCGGCTCTCACGCCGCACGTTGCCTGCGCGACAGCAGGGCCTGACCGGGCGCGGCGATGCTGAGGGCGCGCGCGGTCACCGGCGTGATGCCGGGACGCGGCGGCAGGTTGGCGGGCAGCTTCACATCCCAGGCCAAGCCCAGCCACTGCAGCAGCTGCACGAAATGCCAGCCGAGATCGATCTGGCCGGGATAGAGGCCATGGCGCGCCGAGCTCGGGAAGGCGTGGTGATTGCTGTGCCAGCTCTCGCCCATGGTCGGGATGGCCATCAGCGGCACGTTGTGGGCCTGGATGACGGCGCCGTCGACGATCCAGTCCTGTGGCCCGCGCGTGTGCGCGAAATAGGAGATGACCCAGTGCATGGTCGTGCAGGCGCTGACCCGCACGCAGACGCCCCACACCACCCACGGCCAGCCGCCGAGCAGGTAGAGTGCGATGGCGATCGGCAGCTGATGCAGCATCCAGCTGCGCTGCAGGAAGATGTAGAACGGGTCGTCGCCGATGCCGGGACCGGGGTCGATGCCCGGCGGATGCTTCAGCTTCAGCCGGAAGTTGAGATAATAGAAGCCGTCGATCAGCAGCGGCTTGTCGTGGCGCAGGAACCAGTGGCAGTCGGGCTGCCGCTGCGCCCAGTCGCGGGTGTCGTGCAGCTTGATCGTCCAGAGCGGCCCGCCCATGCCGACGGCCGTGCCGAACCACATGAGCGTGCGCTCCAGCCATTTCGGGCAGCCGAAGCTGCGGTGGATCATGCGGCGGTGAAAGCCGACCGAATGTCCGGCGCAGAGCGTGATCCCGGCGGTGACGAAGAACACCGCGAGCGCGCTCCAGCTGAACAGCGGCGGCCCGAGAATCAGGGCGCCGAGCGCCATGCCGATGTTCCAGAGCGAGCGCGGCGCATCCCACACCACCTCGCCCTCGACCGGGCTGGCGCGATCGAGGCCGGTGAGCGAATTGACCTTGAAGGCGCCGTGCCCGGCGTCGCCATGCCTGTTCATTCCCGGTCCCTCCGTCCCAGTGTGCGATCGATGAAGCGGGCGGCACGCCCGCCGATGCCGATCATCTGCCGCAGCGCGCGCGGCGACAGCCGCCGCGCCTGCATGTCGATGGCCGCCAGGTCCTCGGCCAGCGCCAGCAGCTTGTCGATCTGCAGGCCGACGGCGCGGTCGCGCGCCGCCTCGGCGGTCGCCGCCTGCCGGCATTCGCGCAGCAACTCGAGGGCCGGCGCGATCTCCCGCCGCCGCCGCTCCTCGAGCGCCCGCATCATCAGCTCCCAGGGGTCGCTCTCGGTTCGCCAGGTGCCTGCCGGCGTGCGCTCGATCAGGCCGTAGTCGGAGAGCCACGTGAGGGCGTCCGCCAGGCCGCCGTCCGCGAGGCCCGCTGCGGCGGCGAGATCGGCCTCGGTCGCCGGCCGCGCCACGAGATAGAGATAGCCGTGAGCGCGACACGCCCCCGCCGGCAATCCCCAGCGCGGGCCGAGCTCGCCGAGAAAATCGATCAGCCGGCGCATGGCGGGTGAGACGGGGGCGGCGCTCACTTCTTCCCCTTGGCGCGCTTGCGCCCGGCGGCGATGCGACGGGCTTCCGGACAGAAGGGCGTCAGAAACCCGTAGAGCGCGTTGACCAGGTTGTCGGTGGCGATGCTGTAGATCACGAACTGCCCGCGCTTCCGCTCATGCACCAGCCCGGCCTCCTTCAGCACCGATAGGTGTTTCGAGATCGACGGCAGCGCCATGTCGAACTTGGCGGCGATCTCGCCGACCGTCATCGGCCCGCCGGCCAGGTGGTTGAGCACGCGCCGCCGCGGCTCGGAGGCCAAAGCCTTGAATGCCTTGTTGATAGCCATTTTCCTAAATAGGAAATTATCTGGGTGCGACGACGACGTCAAGTCCGGCACGGCGCGCTCGCGCCACGGACATTAACCATTCGTCGTCGCGATATCGCGCGAAGGGCATCGCTCTACGCATACAGTGCTTGACGGACACGCGACTCTCGCCGTCTATTGCCGCTACCGAGATGGGGGATTGAGCAGCGATCGGCCATGGCCGCAAAACCGGAAGACTTCGCGCGTCTCTATGAGCGCTTCAGCGCGCCGATCGCGCGCTTCGACTGCGGCAGGAAATGCGCGCCGCTCAACGGCGGCGAGCCGGTCTGCTGCTCGACGAAGAACGCCGTGCCGCTGGTGCAGAAGGCCGAATGGCGCCTGCTCAAGACGCGCACCGATCTGTGGAAGCTGTTCAAGCCCTACGACGCCGCGACCCGCAAGATCGTCAACGGCCTGCATCACACCTGCACGGCCATCGAGTGCAAGGGCGTCGCCTTCTGCGAGCGCGAGAACCGCTCGATGGCCTGCCGCGCCTTTCCCTTCTATCCCTACATCACCCGCGACAACGAGTTCGTCGGCCTCGCCTACTACTGGGATTTCGAGGACAGCTGCTGGGTGATCTCGAACCTCGCGGTCGTCGACGCCGACTTCGTCCGCGAGTTCGTGGCGGCGCACGAGATGCTCTTCGCCGCCGACCAGGACGAGTTCGATACCTTCCGCAAGCAGGCGGCCGACATGCGCCGCGTCTTCTCGCGCAGGAACCGCTACATCCCGCTGATCGGGCGCGACGGCGGCCATTTCAAGGTGCTGCCGCGGAGCGGCCGCATCGTGCCCGCCGATCCCGCCAAGTTCCGCAAGCACGGCCCCTACAAGTCCGAGAAGGCCTATGCCCGCGCCGTCAAGGAGGCGCAGGCCACGGAAGAACCCACGATCGAGTTCACGCCGGACCCGGCGCTCTGACGATAAGAAAGGCTAACCGCAGAGACACAGAGGCGCAGAGGAAATCACAGAGCAGGTTCCTTGCGCGCCGAAGGCGCGCGATTCATTCTTCCTTCTCTGTGGTTCAACTTTTTTCTCCCGCCTGAACGGACCGCCGGATTTGTCGACGGCACACACAACGCCTTGATCCGGCCAGCCCACCCTGAGGGCGCGCTGCTGGCGCTCGCCGGCGGCATCGTCGGCCTCGGCTTCTCGCCGCTGCTGGTGCGCCTGAGCGAGATCGGGCCGAGCGCCACCGCGGTACAGCGCGTGCAGCTGGCGATCCCGGTCCTGCTGGTCTGGATGCTGGCGGAGCAGCGCGGCCTCGGCCAGCTGCCGGCGCTCCGGCGGCGCGACTGGCTGGTGATTCTGCTCGCCGGCGTGTTCTGGACCGGCGATCTCGTCGCCTGGCACTGGGCGATCAAGCTCACCACCATCGCCAACGCCAGCCTGCTCACCATGTGCGGGCCGATCTTCGTGACCGCCGGCGCCTGGCTGCTGTTCCGCGAGCAGATCAGCCGCGGGTTCCTCCTCGGCCTCGTCCTTTCGCTCGCCGGCGCGATCCCGCTCGTCGCAACCAGCGTCGAGCTCGGCCGCCAGCATCTCCTGGGCGACGCGATCGCCGTGTCGGCGGCCGCCTTCTTCGCCGCCTACCTGCTGGCCATCAAGCACCTGCGCGGCGGCCTGCCGACCGGCACCATCATGTGTCTCAGCTGCCTCTTCAGCCTGCCGGGCCTCTTCGCCGCCGCCTGGATTTCGGGCGAGCCGCTGACGCCGCCCTCGCTGCGCGGCTGGCTCATCGTGCTGATGCTCGCCCTCTCGGCGCAGGCGTTCGGACAGGCCTTCATCGCGCTCGCCATGGCGCGCCTGCCTGCCTCCTTCACGTCGGTATCGATGCTGGCGCAGCCGTTCCTTGCCATCCTCCTCGCCTGGATCTTCGTGGGCGAAGCGGTGACGCCGCTGCAGCTGCTCGGCGGCGCCATCGTCGTCGCCGGCATCCTCGTCAGCCGCCGCTATAGCGCGCAGAAACGGGCGACATAAGAAAATTCGAGGAAAGAATGTAGGGGCGACCGGAAGGTCGCCCGTCTATCCATCGCGCGCGGCGGCGGGCGACCTGCCGGTCGCCCCTACAAACCCGCGCCGCTTACGGGAGGTTCTGCCTGGCGATGTCGTACCACTCGCGCTGCGCCCGCTTGAACGGGCCGCCGGCCTTGTCGATCGCACGCACGACTTCGGTGAAGAGCTGCCGCGCCTGCTGGGTGTGGCCGCTCTGCTGCAGCAGCAGCGCATAGCGGCAGCGCGCCTCGGCGCCGGCGAAGTAGTTCGCGACGGCCGCGTATTCGCTGAGCGCCTCGTCGCGGCGGCCGGCCGCTTCCAGGCTGCGCGCATAGAGGAGATGGGCGTCCGCCGATTCGAACTTCGGATTGGCGGCCTTGAGGGCGTCGAGCGTGCGGATGCAGCCGGCAGAATCCCCGGCCGCGAAATAGGCGCGGGCCAGGCCGTGCATCAGGATCGGATCGTCCTTGTGCACGCCGGTCAGCGCCGACTTGTAGAGCATGATGGCCTGCTCGACCTTGCCGATCAGCAGGCACTCCTCGGCCAGGGCCTTGCGGTTCTCCGCCGTATCGGCGGTCTCGAGCTGCTCGGCCAGCGCGCGATAGCGCCGCTCGGGACTAATCGCCCGCCGCGCCTGGTGGACGGCCTGCTGCGCGCCGCGGGTACCCAGCATCTCCGGCAGGATCTCCGCGACGAAATAGGCGACGCCGCCCAGGCCCGGCGCCAGCAGGAGGATGTAGATCCAGTAGTACGGACGCCCGCTGCGCACGACATGCGTGATCAGTGCCAGCTGTACGAGATAACCCGCGACCGCGATGATGGGCATCGTCGTTCCCCTTGCCTCGGCGCCGCCCGGCGCCGATTCGCGGCCCCATGTTAAGCGATCATTGGTTAAGCTTTAGAGTCGAGCCGCGGCCCGCCCGCCGCCGTGAAGACCGGTGGCCGCCGGTAGAGGAAGGTCCCCAGCAGCACCCAGCGGCGCGCCGCCGCTGCCGCGGCGCCGTGCCGCGCCACCAGCGGCGTCGTGTAGTGCCAGAAGGGCAGCCGATAGGCGGTGACGCCGCCGGCGGTCGCGACGTCGACGACGCGGCTGAAATGGCCCTGCACGGCATAGACGAGCCACTGCTGCGCCACGCCGGCGCCGGCCAGGCTGACATGGACGTCGAGATAGCCGCGCCGCGCCGCCGGCTCCTCCGGGTGGTGGTCGTTGTGCGGGCCGATATAGTCGCCGGGTCCGTAGCAGAGCAGCTGGATGCCCCAGTGCCGCCGCAGCGGCCGCCCGGCGAGCGCGGCCGCGAAGGCGGCGAAGCTCTGCGAGCGCAGCATGGCCACGAGCCCGACCTCCTCGGCCCGCCGATAGGCGCGCTCGCGCCGGCGTTCCAGATAGGCGGTCTTCAGCCGCGCGGTCTTCGGCAGCTGCTCGCCGTAGTCCTTCGTCATTTCCCAGATCGATTCCGGCGGGATCGGCTGTTCCAGCGGCTCCAGCAGGTCATGGAGAGTGCGATCAAGGAGTGCCGCCGCCGCCCGCGCCCGCCGCGCGCTGACCAGCCCGGTGAC
>JBKOWC010000160.1:0-3793 GCA_046724215.1 Pseudomonadota bacterium
GAGCATCTCGGCTATGTGCAGATCGATACGATCAACGTGATCGAGCGCTGCCACCACCACATCCTCTATTCGCGCATTCCCGACTACCGGCGCGAGCACCTGCACCAGGCGCAGGCGGTCGACAAGACGGTCTTCGAATACTGGACGCATGCGCTGTCCTATATCCCGACGAAGGACCTGCCGTTCTTCATCGGTGCCATGCGGCGCTACCGGCAGAGCCCGAACAACTGGTACGCCGCTGTCAAGACCGGCGACCTGCGCAAGGTGCTGGGCCGCATCCGCCGGAACGGTGCGCTCACGATCCGCGACATCGACGACGACGTGCTGGTGGACAAGGAGCATCTGTGGGCGAGCCGCAAGCCGTCGAAGCGGGCGCTGCAGCTCGCCTTCTATACGGGCGTGCTCACGATCAGCGAGCGCGTCGGCATGCTCAAGACCTACGAGCTGATGGACCGGCATTTCGGCTGGGCGAAGCGGCCGCGGCCGGCGTCGGAGACGGCGACCGCGGAATATCTGCTCGACCGTGCGCTGCGCGCGCAGGGCGTCGTGAGCCTCGATTCCGTCTGCTTCCAGGACGCCAAGCGCAAGCCGGCCATGCGGCGGCTGATCGAGGCGCGGGTGCGCCGCAAGGCGCTGGTGCCGGTCAGGCTCGAAGGCGCCGAGAAGGCGGAGCACTGGGCGCGGCCCGAGACGCTCGACGCCGACGCCGGCCCCGGTTCCGTCGACGCGGGCATCGTCCATATCCTGTCGCCGTTCGACCCCCTCATCATCCAGCGCAAGCGGCTCAACCTCTTCTTCGGCTACGACCACCGCTTCGAGGCCTATGTGCCGAAGGAGAAGCGGGTGTTCGGCTATTTCGCGCTGCCGGTGCTGGCCGGCGACGCGATCGTCGCCGCCATCGACCTCAAGACCGACCGCGCGGCGCGCAAGCTCCTGGTGCAGAAATGGACCTGGCTCGGCCACGGCTCCGCGCGCTCCCACAAGGCCCGCATCGAGGCGGCACTCCATCGCTTCGAGCGCTTCCAGCTGGCGGGGGCGGCGGAGGAGGCGGCGGACGAGGCGGGTGGCTGAACGGACGACCTAATGGCGGCGCCACATGCGGCCGACCGGAGTCAACGAGGGTCAGAGGGAATTCTCGCCCAGATGGAAGCCTATGGACGATCACCCACGGAATGTTTCCGTAAACGATGATGGCTTGAGGATTAGTCGACCACTCCGAGCACGACAGGACGGTCGGTGTCGCCCCCTTCGAACGCCACTATCACGGCCTGGCCGACCATCATCAGCCATCCAGCGTTGCAGCTATAGACGACCGGTGCCGTGGCGCTGCTGACGCCAACCGAGGGGACGTTCACCCTGACACGGCTATTGCTGAGCTCGCTGATGTCGGTGAGGGATCCGCGGTATATTCCGAAGTATGGCATGCCACTACCTCCTGTACATCGTTGTTCTTGCGGAGATTAGACTGCGGCGACTATGCGCCCCAGGGATGGCATTCCGTCAATCCATCTTTTTGTTATGTTCGCAGCTATCGCTCCTCAGCCCTCGCTTTCGCGGGGCGGCGGCCGAGATGACAGAGTTCTCGATGGCCACCAACAGGCGGCTCTGGTGTGGTAGGTAGGTCTGGAGCATCGAGCCCATGAACCGACTCGACGGCAAGATCGCATTCCTGTCCGGCGCGGCGCGCGGCATCGGGGCGGAGACGGCGCGGCTGATGGTCGAAGCCGGGGCGCGGGTCGTGATCGCCGACATCCTGGACGCGCGCGGGCGCGAGACGGTGCGCGCGCTCGCGGCGGCGGGCGGCGACGCGCTCTATGTGCATCTCGACGTGACGCGGGCGGCGGACTGGGCGGCGGCGATCACGGCGGCGGTGGCGCACTTCGGCGGCCTCGACATCCTCGTCAACAATGCCGGCATCTTCATCGGCAAGGGGATCGAAGAATCGACGGCGGACGACTGGGAGCGGCTCTGTGCCGTGAACCTGACGGGCGTCATCCTCGGCACGCAGGCGGCGCTGCCGGCGCTGCGCGCCCGCGCCGCGGCCAGCCCGCAGGGCGGCGCCATCGTCAACCTGTCGTCGATCGTCGGCATCGTCGGCTCGTCGCTGGCGCCGCTCTATTCGCTGACCAAGGGCGGCATCACCCTGTTCACGAAATCGCTGGCCCTCGAATTCGCGCGCAAGGGCTATCGCATCCGCGTCAACGCGATCCATCCCGGCATCATCGACGACGAGATGGGCGGGCAGGCGATCGCCTCCCGCGCGCGGATCACCGGGGTCGACGACATGGAGGCGGCACGAGCAGCGTCCGCCGCCGGCCATCCGCTCGGCCGGCTCGGCACGGTCACGGACGTGGCCAAGGGCATCATCTTCCTCGCCTCCGACGATGCGAGCTTCATGACGGGGGCGTCGCTCGTCGTCGACGGCGGCTGGACGGCGCAGTAAGGGCGCGCGCAGCGCGCCCCTACAGCTCCTGCGGCATGGCAAAGGCCAAGGAAAACTTATGAGCAGCCTGAGAATTCCGCGTGCAGGAATTCTGGCCGCCGATGCTACCTAAGCCGGCAGTGACATCCAGAGGAGCAGGCGTTGGGCGAGATTCGCAAGGCGGTCGTCGTCGGGGTCGGCGCGGAGCAGGGACTGGGAGCGGCGTTGTGCCGCCGTTTTGCGCGCGAGGGCTACCATGTGCTGGTGGCCGGGCGGACGCCCGCCAAGGTCGACCAGGTGGCGCGGACGATCGCGGCCGCGGGTGGGCGCGCCGAGCCGGTCACGACGGATGTCACGTCGGAAAAGGATGTCGTCGCGCTCTTCGACCGGGCGATGGCGGCGGACGGCAGCGCGCCGGCCGATCTCGTCGTCTTCAACGCGGGGAACAACTTTCCGCATGATTTCCGCACGCTGAGTGCTTCGGCGTTCGAGGAGAGCTGGCGGGTCGGCTGCTTCGGCGGATTTCTCGTCGGCCGCGAAGCGGCGCGGCGGCTGGCGCCGCTCGGGCGCGGCACCGTGATCTTCACCGGCGCCAGCGGGAGCCTGCGTGGGCGGCCGAGCTTCGCCTCCTTCGCCGCGGCCAAGGCGGGCCTGCGCGCGGTGGCGCAGGCGATGGCGCGCGAGTTCGGGCCGCAGGGCCTGCATGTCGCCCACGTCGTGATCGATGGCGGCATCGACGGCGATCGCATCAACAGCCGCTTTCCGCAGCGGCGCGAGCAGGTCGGACCCAACGGCATGCTGAACATCGACGCCATCGCCGAGACCTACTGGCAGATCCACCGGCAGCAGTCCTCGGCCTGGAGCCACGAGGTCGACCTGCGCCCGTTCAAGGAACCGTTCTAGGCGAGGCACCACCGCTACAGGAGGAGCCATCATGAGCTTGCAGCCCGTCAACATCGACACCCTGGCCGCGGTCGAGGCGACGCTGAACTATCTGACGCCCATGGCCGAGCGTCCCGTGAACTATGCCGCCAGCCCGCCGCCGGGCGTGCCGCGCACGAACACGGCGCGCGAGCCGCACCGGCTGCCGATCCATGACCTGCGGCCGGTGGCATCCGCGTCGTCGCTCGACGACGACGGCTTCGCGGCCGTGCGCCGCGGCAGCGCCGTGCGCGACTTCCGCGACGAGGACGAGATCCGCCGCGTCTACTATCCGGAGGCCGAGGCGCTGGTGAAGGACGTGACCGGCGCCGACCGCGTCTTCATCTTCGACCATGTGCTGCGCCGGCACATCCCGGGCACCGAGGACTATCGCGACGGCGTGCGGCAGCCGGCGCGGCGCGTGCATGTCGACCACACCGCGCGCTCGGC
>JBKOWC010000161.1:0-8946 GCA_046724215.1 Pseudomonadota bacterium
TCTCGCCCGACCCGACCATCGCCATCCCCCTTCACGCCGGCCCGACCCGGAATCCGCATCGCATCGATCGTCGGCGTTCCCTCACGCGTAGCGGAAGACCGCGTCCTCGAGGTCGATGGCGGGCAGCGCGTCCTTCTCGGCCCAGTAGTCCTGGGTGTGGGCCCATTCCGGTTTGTCGCCGCGCTTCGGCAGCAGGTGCAGCCCGCGCTGCAGATAGCCCGGATTGAAGTTCTCGTCATCGATCCACGGCAGTAGCTTCATGCCGGCATCCTCGGGCCGCAGCGCCGGACACACCATGCGCGCCTGGCGGGCCTTCATGTGGTTGAGCAGCCGGCACACGAAATCCGCCACCAGGTCCGCGCGCAAGGTCCAGCTGGCGCGAAAATAGCCGAACACCCAGGCCATGTTGGGCACGCCGGTGAACATCATGCCGCGATAGGTCACCGTGTCGGCAAAGGCCAGCGGCTTGCCGTCGATGCGGAAATCGATGTCGCCGAGCGCATTGAGATGAAACCCCGTCGCCGTGACGACGATATCGGGGTCGAGACGACGGCCGGATTTCAGCTGGATGCCGGCGGTGTCGAACCGTTCGATCTCGTCGGTGACGACCGACGCCTTTCCGGCCGCGATGCATGTGTAGAGGTCGCCATCGGGGATATAGGCGATGCGCTGGCGCCAGGGACGATAGCGCGGCGTGAAGTGCGTATCGATGTCGTAGTCCGGCCCGAGATGCTGACGCGCCGTCGTCAGCAAGTCCTTCTTCACCTCCTCGGGTTCGGTGAACGTGCGCCGGGTGAAGTTGTCCTGATCGCGCAGGATGCGGCGGCGCACGATCTCGTGGATCCAGGTTTCGTTTACGGCAAGATCGCGCAGCTCATCCGCGATGGGGATATTGTTGCGCGCGGCGCGATAGAAGGTCGGCGAGCGCTGCAGCATGGTGACGCGGCCACAGTCCTCGGCGATGGCCGGGATCAGCGTCGCCGCCGTGGCGCCGGACCCGATGACGACGACGTTCTTGCCCTTGTAGTCGAGGTCCTCCGGCCAGGTCATCGGGTGGACGACGGTGCCCTTGAAATCTCCCAGTCCGGGCCAGTCGGGCGTGTAGGGGTCCAGCTGCCGGTAATACCCCTGGCACATCCACAGGAAATTGGCGGTGAACCGGACGGTCTCGCCGGTATCAGCCCGCACGGCCTCGATGGCCCAGTTCTTATCCGCGCTCGACCACGCTGCCAGCAGCACCCGGTGACCGTAGCGGATATGGGCGGCGAGGCCGTTGTCCGCGATCACCTCGGCCAGATACGTCATGATCTCGGCCCGGGTCGCGATCGGGGCGCTGGTCCAGGGCTTGAAGCGATAGCCGAAGGTGTAGAGATCGCTGTCGGAGCGCGTGCCGGGATAGCGATGGGTGAGCCACGTCCCCCCGAAGCTCTCGAGCGCCTCCAGCACGACGAAGCTGGTGTCGGGACACTGCTTGGTCAGGTGATAGGCGCCGCCGATGCCGGAAATGCCCGCGCCGACGATCAGGACGTCGAATGTTTCGATCGTCTGCCGCTTCGCCGGAAAGGTACGCTTATTGCTCATCGGTCAGCTTTTTCGCCATCGGGCCGCCCATGCTTGGCGCGACGGACGGGCATTGGCAAGGCCGGAGCGTCACGCGCATCGCCGTTACGCGCGCGCCCAGGCACCGATTTCGCCGCGGCCGACGATCACGCTCTTGTTCTCGGTCATCTCCTGGATGATGCGCTCGACGAGCGTGTCGGCGCCGAGCTCGGCCGCCGTGGCAATGCCCAGCCGCTCGATGTCGGCGGCCAGCACCACGGCCTGGTCGGCATCGAGGTGCACCTCGTCCAACGCCGTGGCGCCGCCGATCACCGCGTGCATCCGCATCGTCGGGCCCGGGAGTCCGGCCGCCCGGAACACCGCATAGAGCTTGATGCCGATCTCGGCGTCGACGCCCGACTGGCGATAGGTCTCGCCGACCCAGCGGTAGACGCGATCATAGCTCGGCGCCGGCGGGATCGAGCGCATCTGGCTCCGGTGCGGCTCGTGGAACACGACGATCCCGCCGGGCTGCACCAGGCCGGCGATCTTGCGCGGCAGTGCTGCCGGTTCGGGCTGTAAGCAGAGCACATAGCGCCCAATCGCGGCATCGAACGGCTGGTCGAATTCCATCGCCGATAGCTCGCTCTCGACAAACGTCACGTTGCCGAGCGACTGTGCTGCTGCGCGACCGCGGTTGCAGACCGATCGACACCCACGACCTGCCCTGCGGGCCTGACGAGCCCGGCCGCGAGAAAGGACACGTCGCCCGCACCGCTGCCGATGTCGAGAACCCGCATGCCCGGCGCAAGGCCGGCCTCGGCCAGGAACTGCCGTGTGATGGGATCGACGAGCTTCGCCTGCAAGCGCAGCCGCTCTAGCTCCCGGTCCGAATGCCCGAGGACATAGCCGTCGCCGCTGTTCATGCCTCCCTCATCATGTATGGGGTCAGAGTGCGTCTCGCACCGATAGCTGGGAACATTCGCTGGCTCGTTTCGCCCCGCCGATCACGTATCCGTGCTCATCTCGTCCCACTCCAGCTGGTTATACCCGATCAGCCAGTTGAGCGCGTAGTGCCACTCCACGACGACGTCGGGATTGAGCGTTGGCAGCGGCGCGGAGCCACAGAACTTGGCATCGCGGACAGCCCAGTGGTAGCGGTAGAGCAGGTCGGCGGCGTCGAGCAACTCGGCCGTCGGCCGCAAGTTGGCCTCGGCGACGAAACGGTCGCGGCCGCGCGCCTCGATGATGTCGATGACATCGCCCGGAGCCACCTGCTCGTCCGGGCGCCCGAGCGCATCGGCGAAGCCGAGCGCCCACAGCATCACCCACGAGCATTCGATGCGCCAGGTGAGCTGTGTGCAATCGCGCGGTGCCGGGAGCCGATTATCGATGAACATGCGCTCCTTGGGCGTGAAGGCATCGTCGAGGCGATAGGCCTCGATCAGCCGCTGCGCCTGTTCCTGGTCGCGCGTCGCCGCCTTTGCAGCCACCACGGCGAGGGCAAGGGCGCGCAGCGCCACCTCCTGGTTCGACCGTCGGGGCACAGTCGCTGCCGGTTCAATCGCCGGCAGGGATTCGAGATAGGGAATCCCTTCGCGCACGAGGAGTGCGATCGAGCGCTCCTTGCGCGCCACGATCTCCGCGACATCTGCAGCATCCAGTTCTTCTTCGCCCAATGCGTGTCTCTCCTTAATGTTCGGATAGTGCTCTACTCGTCGCTCGGAACATATAGCGAACATACGTCGTGGCAAAGAGAAACCACGCGAAGTGGGTGGGCCAGGCGAGTGCCGAGCTGCGAGCCCATGTCCAGCGATGGCGCCGCGGCGTGCCGCCACAGGCTGAGCCGTTTTTGCGCCTCGTCAGAAGCGGCCGGGACGGCCATGATCCCTCTCCTGCTTCCCGCCCCCAGAGGATCCGCGAGCGTTGCATGTCCACCCCGCTGCCCTACGAGCCGCGCCGCTTCCGGACCGCAGCAGCCCACTACGTCGCCGGCCGGCCGCCCTACGCCCGCCGGCTGATCGAGCGCGTCGTCGAGCGCTGTCGCCTCGGCCGCGCCGACCGGCTGCTCGACCTCGGCTGCGGGCCGGGCCCGCTCGCTATCGCCTTCGCGCCCTTCGTCGGCCGCGTCGTCGCCATCGATCCCGAGCCGGAGATGCGCCGCCTCGCTGCGGACGCCGCGGCTGCGGCCGGCGTCGCCATCGAGATCGTCGCCGGCAGTTCCTACGACCTCGGTCCGCAGTTCGGCCGCTTCCGCCTCGTCACCATCGGCCGCGCCTTCCACTGGATGGACCGCGTCGACACGCTGCGGCGGCTGGCCGAGATGGTCGAGCCCGATGGCGCCGTCGCCCTCTTCCATGACGACCATCCGAAGCTGCCGGACAACGGCTGGCTCGGCGACTTCGAGGCCGTCATCAAGCGTTACGCCGAGGACGATCCCGTGCGCGCCCGGCGCAAATCCGGCGACTGGGTCGACCAGGAGGCGGTCCTGCTCGACTCGCCCTTCCCGCGGCTCGAGCGCATCGGCGTCATCGAGCGGCGGCGTACCCCGGTCGAGAACCTCGTCGACCGCGCCCTCTCGATGTCCAGCACCTCGCCCGACCGCCTCGGCCCCCGCGCCGACGACTTCCTCCGCGACCTCCGCGCCGCCCTCGCCGGCCCCAACGCCGACGGCTTGGTGACGGAGGTCGTCGAATCCACCGCCCTCCTCGCCTGGCGCCCCGACGCCACGGCCGGCCTTCATGTCTGATTGCCCTTCCACCCGCGGGCCGCTGCTGGTGGCGATCGTCCTGCCGCTGCTTGGCCTGGCGACGGTCGCGACCGCCGCTTCCCCCGACAAGAAGGCGCTGCGCGCCGACTCCCTCGTGGTCATGAACGCCACCATCCGCGTGTCGACGGGCGCGCTCTACTGCGACAGGTATGTACAGCCCAATGCGCGCCTGGTCGCCGCGGCCCAGCGATGGAACGAGCGGCAGCGCACGCCGATCGAACGGGTGACGGCGATCATCGCGAAGTCCGGTGGCCTCAGCGACCAGGAGAAGGATGCGTCCAACAAGACCGCCTTCGCCACCTGGCGGAACCTCGACGCCGGTCGCTGCGACAGCCTGCTGCGCGATATCGAGAGCGGCGCCCTCGACCTCGACAGGCATCCGGATACGGCGCCGGCGTTGAAGCGCATCATGGGCTCGGACGCCCCGTGACCGAGGCGCGCCTCAGCGACCGCGAGGCGCGCCGCCGATCTTCGTCCCCACCTTTCCGCCCCGGTCAGTAGTGCTTCGACTTCACGACCCGGCCGTTGTAGGCGTCGAAATAGAGCTTCACCTTGTCGCCCTTCGGATCGCGCGCCCTTATGAGGTAGAGCCCGCTGCCGAACTGCGGCGTCTGGATCTCGCTGTAGCCGGTGCGGTAGAGGTAGTCCACGATGGCGCCCGGCGGCATCGGGTAGCCGCCAGCGTAGTTGTTCGTGTAGCTGCCGTAGCCGTAGTTGCCGCGATAGCCGTAGTTGTTCCCGTAGTTGCCGTAGCCGTAGTTGCCGCGGTAGCCGTAGTTGTTCCCGTAGCCGTAGTTGTAGTTGTAGCCGTAGCCGTTGGGATACGCCCCGTTGGCGCCCCATCTGCCGTAGTTGTCGCTGTCGTACTGCCAGTTCTGGCCATAGCCATTGCCCTGGTAGGGATAGTCGTCCTGGTAGTGGTCGCCGATCCGGATGACCACGCCCGCGCCGTTCACTCGGTCGTACTGGTCCGCCGAAGCGGACGACGCGCCCGTCGCGATGACGGCGGCGGCGCACGCGGAGAGCAGAAGCTTGTTCAAGACACACCTCCTCGTTGGGGTGAACCTGTTTCGATGCTCCTATCCTGCTCCATTCCGGCTGAACCGACCTTGAGCGCCGCATTCATGTTGCGTTCAACATGCACTGCCGCCGAGACCCGCCAGCCCGACCCGAACAACGCGGCTGGGTTCAGGCAGTTCCGTCGTGCGCTGTGCAGCCGCGCATTGACCCCGCCGTCGCCGCCGCCCTACGCTGTCCGCAACAAGCCTGGGAGAATACCGATGTCCGATGCGGCGACCAAGCGCCGGGGCGGCACCTCCGGCCGGCGGGCGGAGCGGGCGGCGGCGCCCATCGTCCAGAAGCGATACATCACCCGCGAAATCCCGCTCTACGAGCTGCTGCATCCCGAGGGTCTCGAGGTCGTCCACCAGGAGTCCATGACCATCCTCGAGGAGATCGGCCTCGACTTCCGCTACGAGCCGGCACTCGATCTCTGGAAGAAGGCCGGGGCCCAGGTCGATGGCCAGCGCATCCGCTTCCCCCGCGGCCTCATCGCCGAGACGCTCAAGACCGCGCCGTCGCAGTACACCCAGCACGCCCGCAATCCCGAGCGCTCCGTCGTCATCGGCGGCCGCAACACCGTCTTCGCGCCCACCTACGGCTCTCCCTTCGTGCGCGACTTCGACAACAAGCGCCGCTACGGCACGCTCGCCGACCTGCAGAACTTCGTGAAGCTCGCCTACCTGACGCCCGAGTTGCACCATTCCGGCGGCGTCATCTGCGAGCCGGTCGACGTGCCCGTGCCGAAGCGCCACCTCGACATCGTCTATTCCCACATCAAATATTCCGACAAGCCGTTCATGGGCATCGTGACCGCGCCCGAGCGCGCCGAGGACACGGTGAAGCTGACGCAGATCCTCTTCGGCGAGGATTTCGTCGATAAGAATACGGTCCTGACATCCGTCGTGAACTGCAACTCGCCGATGGTGTGGGACGGCACCATGCTCTCGGCGCTCACCGTCTACGCCCGCAACAATCAGGCCGTGCTGGTGACGCCGTTCATCATGGCCGGCGCCATGGCCCCGGCCTCGACCGCCGGCGCCATCGCCCAGCTCAACGCCGAGGTCCTCGCCGGCATCGCCTTCGCCCAGCTCGTGCGGCCCGGCGCGCCCATGGTCTACGGCGCCTTCGCGACGACCGTCTCCATGCAGTCGGGCGCGCCCATGATGGGCACGCCCGAGCCCGCGATGATGATCTACGTCGTGACGCAGCTCGCCCGCAAATACGGGCTCCCGGTGCGCGCCGGCGGCATGCTCACGGGCGCCAAGGTCGCGGATGCCCAGGCCGCCTACGAATCCCTCGGCACCATGATCCCGACCCTGATGGGCGGCACCAACTTCGTGCTGCATTCGGCCGGCTGGCTGGAGGCGGGCCTGGCGGCCGGCTACGGCAAGTTCATGCTCGATGCCGACCAGATCGCCATGCTGCAGTCCTTCGCCAAGGGCCTCGATCTCTCGGAAGAGAGCCGCGCCATGGAGGCGATCCGCGAGGTCGGGCCCGGCGGCCACTATCTCGGCTGCGCCCACACGCAGCGCAACTTCAAGACGGCGTTCTACACGTCGCAGATCGCCGACAACAACAGCTTCGAGCAGTGGGAGGCCGAGGGCGGCCGCGATGCCAACCGGCGCGCCACCGAGGCCGCGCAGCGCCTGCTCGCCCAGTACGAACCGCCACCCCTCGACGCGGCCATCGACGAGGCGCTGCAAGAATTCATGACCAAGCGCAAGACGGTGCTGCCGAACACCGTGACCTGATCAGTCCCCCGACACGAAGTCGATCCAATGCCCGTCCTTGTCGATGGAAAGGCGCCAGCCCACGTAGTAGCCGGTCTTCGTGCCCTCGACCCAGTACTGTTCGAGGTCGGCGCCATAGAGCTTCTTCAGCGCGGCGACCTCGTCCTTGGTCAGTTCGGCGTACGGGATCTCGGCAGCGCTCGGCCATTCGTAGAAAGGCTCGCCGTCTTCGCTCGTGAGCGTGACGCAGGGCATGTCGAGGAGTGCCGCGATCGTCGCGCGGATGTCGGTCCCTTCCGCGTCGGCCGACTTCCAGTAGGAGACGGGGTCGCTCGCCTCGTCGAAGCTGAAGGTGAAGTCCTTGGCGCTGGCGAGCTTGGCAAGCACCGCGTAGTCGCGCGCCACGGCGGCGTCATGGATCGCCTGCCGCGTCTTCACGACCGGCGCCGGCAGCTTGTCGCAGCGCTGCGGCTCTTCCTGCGCGGCCGCTCCGCCCACCGCCAGCGTCCACCCGACCGCCGCGGCCATGGCCAGTCCCCACTTCATGCGGCAATACTACAGCCCGCCCCCGGCGGCGACAAATGACAGAGTCGCGTCCGCCGCGATTCGTCTCCGCGGCCGAGGTGCACGCCGCGCTCGAATTCCCGCCGCTGATCGAGGCGCTGCGGGAGCTGTTCCGCCGCGGCGTCGACCGCACCGAGGCCGTCCATCTCGACCAGCCGTTGCCCGACGGGCGGCAGAACGTGTGGCTGCTGCTGCCGGCCTGGCAGTTCGGCCGCCACCAGGGCGTCAAGCTGGTGAGCGTCTACCCGGGCAATACCGACAGGGGCCTGGAGTCGGTGGTCGGGATCTACGTTCTGTTCGACGGCGTCAACGGCCTGCCGCTTGCCGTCATCGACGGCCCCGCCCTGACCTTCTGGAAGACGGCGGCGAATTCGGCGCTCGCCGCCACCTATCTGGCCCGCCCCGATGCGGCGACCTTGCTGATGGTCGGCGCCGGCGCCCTGGCCCCCTACCTCGTGCGCGCCCACTGCGCCGTGCGGCCGATCCGCCGCGTCGCCGTCTGGAACCGCACCCCCGCCGCTGCCGAAAAGCTGGCGGCCGCGCTCGCCAGTCCCGGCCCTTCGGTCGAGGTGGCGACCGATCTGGCCGCGGCCGTGGCACAAGCCGATATCGTCTCCTGCGCCACCATGGCGACGGTGCCGCTGGTCAAAGGCGCCTGGCTGGCGCCGGGAACGCATCTCGACCTCGTCGGCGGCTTCCGTCCGGACATGCGCGAGGCCGACGACGAGGCCGTCCGCCGGGCCCGCGTCTTCATCGACGCCTGGTTCACCGCCGGCGCCCATTGCGGCGATATCTGCCAGCCGCTGGCGGCCGGCATTCTGGCGAAGGAGGCCGTCACCGACACCTTCCAGCTCGCCCGTGGCGAGCGGCCGGGCCGGCTCAGGGACGACGAGATCACCCTCTTCAAGTCGGGCGGCGGCGGCCATGAGGACCTCGGCACCGCGCAGCACCTGCTGTCGAGACTCGCGTAGCGGTTATTGTTGTTGTTGATTCCCCGGCGAAAGCGGGGGCCCAGGGCCGCCGCTCCGTTACTTGCCCTGGACCCCCGCTTTCGCGGGGGAATCACTATAGGAATGGGCGGTGGAGGACGCTCACCGGTCGCGGCCCGTCCACAGACCGAAGAGCAGGAACAGCGCCGAGGCCAGCGCGATGACCGCCGGCAGGCCGTAGCGGCTCCACAGATCGATCGCGCCGCCGACCACGACCGGGCCGGTCATGCTGCCCACCTCGTACATCATGATGAAGGCGGCATTGGCGGCCGCGAGATTGGCCGGCGAGAAC
>JBKOWC010000306.1:0-4212 GCA_046724215.1 Pseudomonadota bacterium
CGCCGCCGCTGCCGCGCCGGATGGCGAAGCTCTCGACCAGCACGGGAAAGCGCCATTCCAGCACCTCGGGATCGGTCAGGCGCGAATTCGTCATGTGCGTGTGCACGGCATCGGTGCCGTCGAAGTCCGGACCGGCGCCGGCGCCGCCGCAGATGGTCTCGTAGTACTGGTAGCGCGCATTGCCGAAGGTGAAGTTGTTCATCGTGCCCTGCGCCGCGCCCATGAGGCCGAGCGCGCCATAGAGCGTGTCGGTGATGACCTGCGAGGTCTCGACGTTGCCGGCGACGACCGCCGCGGGATAGCGCGGGTTCAGCATGCAGCCCTGGGGAATGATGATCTTCAGCGGTTTCAGGCAGCCGGCGTTCATGGGGATGTCGTCGTCGACCAGTGTGCGGAAGACGTAGAGCACGGCCGCCTTGCAGACGGCCGAGGGCGCGTTGAAGTTGCTGGTCTGCTGCGGCGACGTGCCGGTGAAGTCGATGACGGCGCTGCGCGCCTGATGATCGATGTCGATCCGCACCCGGATCACCGCGCCGTCGTCGAGCTCGTAGGCGAAGCTGCCCGGCTTGAGCACGCCGAGCACGCGGCGCACCTGCTCCTCGGCATTGTCCTGCACGTGACGCATGTAGGCGTTGACGACGTCGAGCCCGAAATGCGCCACCATGCGGCGCAGCTCCTGCACGCCCTTCTCGTTGGCGGCGATCTGTGCCTGCAGGTCGGCGATGTTCTGGTCCGGATTGCGGGCCGGGTATTTTCCGGAAGCCAGCAGGGCGCGCAGCTCCGCCTCGCGGAAGCGGCCGCGTTCGACGAGCTGGAAATCGTCGATCAAGACCCCCTCCTCCTCGATGGTGGTGGAGTCCGGCGGCATGGAGCCCGGTGTGATGCCGCCGATGTCGGCATGGTGGCCGCGCGAGGCGACGTAGAAGAGAATGCTGCGGCCGTCCTCCGCGAACACCGGCGTGATGACCGTGACATCGGGGATATGGGTGCCGCCGTTATAGGGGGCATTGAGCACATAGACGTCGCCCGGCGCCATCGCGGCGCCGCGCTCGCGGATGACGGTCTGCACACTCTCGCCCATCGACCCCAGATGCACGGGCATGTGCGGCGCGTTGGCGATGAGCTGGCCGTCGCGGTCGAAGAGCGCGCAGGAGAAGTCGAGCCGCTCCTTGATGTTGACGGAGTGGCTGGTCTTCTCGAGGGTCGAGCCCATCTGCTCGGCGATCGACATGAAGAGGTTGTTGAAGATCTCCAGCATGACCGGATCGACGTCCGTGCCGACCGCCAGTCCCCGCTGCGCCGCCACCGCGCGCGTCAGCACGATGTGGCCGCGCTCGGTGAAGTCGGCGCGCCAGCCGGGCTCGATGACGTTGGTGGAATTCTTCTCGATGATGATGGCCGGGCCGTCGATGCGGTCGCCGGGCGCCAGCTCGGCGCGATCGTAGAGCGGCGTATCGCGCCATCCGCCGTCCGCCCACATGCGCACGCGCGTCCGCGGTGCCAGCGGCCCCTTCCGACCGCTGCCGGCGAAGAAGGAGTCCTGCACCGTCTCGGTCCTGCCGATCACCTCGGCCGACACGGCCTCGACGATCTGCGCCTTCTCCGGGACGATGAAGCCGTAGCGCTGCCGGTGCGCCGCCTCGAACGACGAGACGACAACGGCGACGACCTTATCGGCATCATCCATTGTAGGGGCGGGTCCTAGACCCGTCCCTACAGGCGGTGGAAAATTCACGATCAGAGGTGCGTCGGTACCCTCATAGCGCAGGTGAATGCGACGGACGATCTCGATATTGGCGCCGTCGACTCCCTGGCGGCGCATCTCGACTCGACCCTCGCTTTCGAGGGCGGTAAGCGTCTCTTCGAGACTTGCCACGACAGCTGGCTCGAGCTTCGCCTCGACCGCCTGCTCGCGCATCGCGCGCAGGTCGGCGAGGCCCATGCCGTAGGCCGAGAGCACGCCGGCGAGCGGGTGCAGGAAGACCCGCGTCATGCCGAGCTGGTCGGCGACGGCGCAGGCATGCTGCCCGCCGGCGCCGCCGAAGCAGCAGAGCGTGTATTCGGTGACGTCATAGCCGCGCTGGATGGAGATTTCCTTGATCGCGTTGGCCATGTTGGCGACGGCGATCCTGAGGAAACCCTCCGCCACCTCCTCCGGACGGCGCGCGGTGCCGGTGGCGCGGCCGATCTCCGCGGCCAGTCCCGAGAACTTGCGCTCGACGATCCCGCGATCGAGCGGCTGGTCGGCCTGCGGGCCGAAGACCTTGGGAAAATAGTCCGGCTGGACGCGGCCCAGCATGACGTTGGCGTCAGTGACGGCAAGCGGGCCGCCGCGGCGGTAGCAGGCCGGACCAGGATTGGCGCCGGCCGATTCCGGCCCGACGCGGTAGCGCGATCCGTCGAAGAAGAGAATCGAGCCACCGCCGGCCGCGACGGTGTGAATCTGCATCATCGGCGCGCGCATGCGCACGCCCGCCACCTTGGTCTCGAAGGCGCGCTCGTACTCGCCGTCGTAGTGCGACACGTCGGTCGAGGTGCCGCCCATGTCGAAGCCGATGATCTTGTCGAAGCCGGCCTGCCGCGACGTCTCGACGGCGCCGACGATGCCGCCGGCCGGGCCGGACAGGATCGAATCCTTGCCCTGGAAGAGGCGCGCATCGACGAGACCGCCGTTCGACTGCATGAACATGAGGCGGGTGCCGCCGAGGTCGGCGGCGACGCTATCGACATAGCGCCGCAGGATCGGCGACAGGTAGGCGTCGACCACGGTCGTGTCGCCGCGGCCGACGATCTTCATCAGCGGGCTGACCGTGTGGCCCACGGATATCTGGGCATAGCCGAGTTCGCGG
This sequence comes from Pseudomonadota bacterium, assembly GCA_046724215.1. Lineage (GTDB taxonomy): Bacteria > Pseudomonadota > Alphaproteobacteria > Dongiales > Dongiaceae > JBKOWC01. The sequence continues at coordinate 2,850 of JBKOWC010000306.1, forward strand.
GCGATCGCCGCCACGGCGGTCTCGTGTTCCGTATGGCGGTAGCCGTGCATGAACACGATCGCCACGGCGCGGATGCCCCGGTCGTAGGCCGCCTGCATCTCGCGGCGGGCGGCCGCGAGGTCGACGGGTCGCAGCACGGCCCCATCGGCCGCGACCCGCTCGTCGATCTCGACGACCGCTTCATAGAGCAATTCGGGCAGCACGATCCGCCGCGCGAAGATGTGCGGCCGGTTCTGGTAGGCGATGCGCAGCTGGTCGGCGAACCCCTTGGTGATCACGAGCAGGGTGCGGTCGCCCTTGCGCTCCAGGAGCGCGTTGGTTGCGACCGTCGTGCCCATCTTGACGGCGGCGATGCTCGCGGCCGGGACCGCCGCGCCGGCTGCCAGCCCCAGCAGCGCCCGGATTCCCTCGACGGCGGCGTCGCGATAGCGCTCCGGATTCTCGGACAGCAGCTTGTGCGTGAGGATCGATCCGTCGGGCGCCCGCGCCACCACGTCGGTGAACGTGCCCCCGCGGTCGATCCAGAATTGCCACTGGCTGCTCAAATGCTTCCTGCCCGATCGTTCGCCGACTCCGGTCCTCTATACAGACATCCGCGAATCGACGCCACGACGGCGCAGTTGTTGGCGCTCCTGTAACCGGGCAGATTTTGGCGGGGACGGATCCACAATTGCCGGAAAGAACGATCGGCTGTTACTTGCTTTCGTATTGCCGGAGGCGAACGCAAGATCAGGCCGGACGGCGCTAACTATAGTTAAGACTTGGTTAAGCAGGCGCAATCATGACCCTACACTAAGAGGTATTGTGTCGGCCCTGGCGGCAAATGCGGCTCATCGCCCCATACATGGTAGCCATGTGCGTTTTGTTCTTGCATTCGGACGGAATACCACTAAATTTCGCCCTTTCCGCAGTCCCCGAGCGGCTGGTCGTCGATGCCCGCGTCGCCGAGGCCGCCAAGCTTGGAACCTGATCATGTCTGATGAATCGCATAAGAAGCCCGAATCCGATCGCATCTACGAACGGAAGCGCCGCAAGTGCCTGCGCTGCCAGGAAGCCTTCGTGAGCTCCTGGCCGGGCGAACGCGTCTGCACCCCTTGCAAGGGTAGCAGCGAGTGGCGGGACGGCATCGCCGCCTAGCCGGCCGCCGGGACTGAGTCGGAGTCGAGACTTACCGAAAGAGCGACGCGACCGCATCGCCATCGGCCAGCAAGTCACCCCCAACCATCACGCTGCGACCGGCCATGCCTCGCGGCGATAGGCACTGTCCCAGAACATCCATTCGTACTGCGTCGAGCGAACGAACGCCCGCAGCATGGCCCGGCGCAGGGTCGGCGTCGTTGCCCCCGCCGCCCGGTCGACGGTG
>JBKOWC010000057.1:0-18060 GCA_046724215.1 Pseudomonadota bacterium
AACTCGAGCATCATGTCGCACAGGCGCCGAATCCCGACTCGCGGATCGTGATTTCGGACCGTCGCGATGCCTTGGGCAGCCTCATCGCCGATCTGGATTGGCGCCTGAGCGAGGCGGATTATCGTTCCTGGCGAGTCGGGCAGGAACTGGTCGGAGCAGAGCTGGCGGCGCTCGGCTGGGGCAGAATGATGCCCGACGAGATCACGCCCGATTTGGTCCGGTCAACGGTGGCCGGCGTGCATCACAATATCGGTACTACCCGCATGAGCGCCATGCCGTCGGGCGGAGTCGTCGATTCCAAATGCCGGGTCCACGGCGTTGCCAATCTCTATATCGGCGGCAGCTCGGTGTTTCCGACAGCAGGAGGCGGCAGCCCGACCATGTTGATCATCGCCATGGCCTCGCGGATGGCGGAGCACCTGAAGCTTCAACTCGATTCCGGTCCGCGCATCGCCGGCACGCCGAACTGACGGGCCTTTCCGCGCACGCCTCCGGGTGACACGAACCGGTGAAACGTGCGCGATGACGCGAGGTACCGCCAGGCGGTACGGGGATGGCGGGCGAGAAACAGCGTCAGTCGGGCGTAGTCTCGGCTCAGGCGAAGCGTCGTGATCTTCTGGATGGCGATCCGCTGTGTCGCGCGGTCGCGGAACGCCAGGATTTCGGTCTTCGCCTGCGGACTCAGTCGGGCAGCGAACCGGCCGATCAGGTCATCGGCGATGCGCAGTCGCGATTCAGTGCTGGTCTTCGTCCGCGAATGCCGCGACCGTTCTCCGCTGAGGAACCCGATCGGGTTGGTGTAGAGATAGTAGGCCTCGGCCAGGAGCACGGCCCGAACGCCGGCGATCAGGAGCTGCGCATAGAAGTGCAGGTCCTCGGTATAGCGCAGCGTCTCGTCATACCGGATGCCGCGCTCGAGAACGGCACTCCGGGAGATCAGCGGCTTCATCAACCCCAAGCCCATGGGGGAATCTTCGCGTTCGTTGGTGAACAGGATTTCGACCGTCAACGGGTCGATGTCGGCGGCAAGCGGCAGCGCTACCCCGACTTCCTGCTGCAACTCGCCGTCGAAGAAGATCTGGTTGTCGGCGACAAGCTCGGCCCCGGTTCGGGCGGCGGCGGCGAGCAGGCGCTCGAGCCGCTCCGGCCGCCACGCATCGTCAGCGTCCAGCACCGCGACCCACTCGCCGGTTGCGGCGTCCAGAGCCGTATTGCGTGCCGCGCTCGGGCCCCCGTTGCGCTCGCGCCGGAGCAGGCGGATTCGCGGCTCGCGCCGCGCCAGCGCCGCGACGACGGACACCGTTTCGTCGGTCGAAGCATCATCGACGACAATTGCCTCCCAATCGTCATGCGTCTGCGCCTGCACGCTTGCGAGTGCCCGGGGAATGCACTCCGCCGCATTGTAGGCGGCCATCAGGATGGAGACCTTCATGCCGCCCGTCCCCGCCCGATCGCGCTGGAGGAGATGGTCATCGTCCGATTCCCCCGCGGCGCAAGGCCTGTTTGGCGCGTCGAACCACCGCCCTTGCCCGCTCGTTCACGGCTTGGTCGCGGCCAAGCAATCCGATTCCGAGCGCGAACAACGGATCGGACTCGGCCAGTCGCCGCAGGCTTGCCTGCGGCCAATAGGATATCCGCCGTCCGGATCGTTTCGACCCGAGCAGCCCGAGGGTAATGGCATCGAGTCGCGATATTCGCCCGGCGATCGCGCTGGCCTGATGGTGGCCCTGATCGTCCGAATGCTCGAGCTCTCCGAAGGTGCGGGCCTGCTCCAATGTAGGAGCACGAACGAAGCGGGTGAAGTTCTTCAGGGCGGGGTCGCGGAGGTCCGTCAGAGCCTTTGCCAAGTCGAAGCGGCCCAGTTCGGCGCCGGCCAGGAAACAATCGAGGAAGTCCGACACCGCGGCCTGCTGCTCCCGCACGCCCCAGTTGACGGCCGTCTCGTCGACGGCCAGAACCGGCTCCGCGCCGATATCATTCTCTGCGGCCCGTATCTCCGTAAGCGATCCGTGATCCGCCATGGTGAACACTTCGACAAGCACCGGGTTCGCCACGTCGGCGTAGGGGATGAACATGGACGCGCGTCCGCTCGATCGCACGGCTGCGCTCTTCAGAAGCGAGAAGTAGTAGCCGTTGAGTCGACTCCGCTCACCCGCGGCTGATCCCGCAAGGATGGCATCGAGGCAGAGCTGAAGGCGCCCCTTCCAGCCGACATCGACGATGGCGACGGGTCCGTCCCGCCCGATTTCGTTCAGATAGTACCGGCGCGCCGGTTCCCGACGCGCCGCCGCGATATCGAGGATCTCCCGAGAGATCGGCGCGGTTTCGAGCCATGCCCGCAGGCGCCCTGCCGCGGTATCATCGAGAATCTGCGCCAGGCGGAACTCGGCGCCGCACACGGCGGCAGCCCGATCGCCGGCAATCCCGAAGCGGTCGAGAACCTGAGAGACGGTCCGCCCCGCCATGCCGCTGGAGAGCCAGGTCCAGGAATCGTCGCCGACCGCTGCGACACTGGGCAAGTAGAGGGCCTGGCGCGATCCATAGACGTACCGGCAATCGACTTCGAGGCCGAGCGCGGGAGCGAGCTTGCACGCCAACCGGTGCAGGATCTGTCCGTCGCGGGCAAGGAACAGCAGACGGCGGGTGCCGGCGCGCGCAGCCGACAGGAGCACCCACGCGACGAAGGCGCAAAGGAGCGGCGCCGCGACATTGGCGCCGACGGCTCGAATTGCCTGGCTGCGGATGTCCGGGGCACTGCCCAGGAGCCGGGCTGCCCGTGCAGCACCATGCGCAGAGGAAGCTGCCAGCGGCGACGTCCACCGCCCACTGCCGAGCGCGCGTTCGAAGACCGTCGGCGCCTGCCCGCAGAACATCCGGCTGTCGAAGCCGGCGGCGCGTGCGTTGTCGAGATCCGCGGCCCGTCGGTCGCCGAGATGGGCGTATGCCGGAGCCGGGAATTTCCGGCGTACGACGCCATAGACGTCGCCCACACGCTTGCTCGCGCGATGTTCCGACGAGACGACGGGTTGGAACTCGCCCGGATCGAGGCCCGCCCCGGCCAGCACGGCCGCGAGATGCTTCGACGATAGATAGCTGTCGGACGTCAGGATGACCCGGCGGCCGGCGGCTCGGAGCTGGCGTGCCATGTTTCGAACCGCGATGATGGGACGCACGGAACGGGTCTCCAGCGAAAGCTCGAGCTCGGCGCAGGCCTGTGCGACCTCCGGCGCGACGCCGGTGGTGGCCGCGAAGCGATCGTAGATTTCGCCCAGCGTCGTCTCGCCGCTCGGGTGCTTCTTGCGGGCCGCAAGCTCGGCCTCTGTGCGTGCCGTCGCGAAAGCCTCTGGCGTCAGCGGCATCGATGCCCGGCTATGCAGGATCGTGCCGAGAGCGAGAAACAGATCGGAGGGTTGGCGCCAGATGCGCGTCACCATCGTGTCGAAGACGTCAAACGAAACGAGGCAGTCGGCCGGTAGCGACAACAACCAGCGGCGCAGCACCGTGATTTCGGTTACCGCACCGTCACTTGTGTCGGCGACGCCCAGTCTTCCGGAAAGCGAGAGTGTGACCACGGACGTGCTATGCGGGCTCGTCGCGAGCGCGTTCGACCGCACCGTGCCCGGTTTGAGCAATCGGCCGGGATTTCGTTGCGGTGGTCGGCGGGGTCAGTCTGTCCATGTCGTCATCGTCGCGTCAGTCCGGCGTATATTTCCGCGATCCGCGATGCGTGCTGATCCGGAGACAGTTTCTCGAGCTGATGCCGGGCCTGCATCGACAATCTTTCTGCGAGCGCGCTATCGTCGAGAACGGCTCGCACGCCGGCGATCCAGTGCTCCGTCTTGAAGGGATCGAGCACGATTCCGGTTTCGCCGTCCGTCACGATTTCGCGCAGGCCGCCGTCGCGCGACACGATCACGGGGACGCCGACCCCTTGCGCTTCCAGCACGTTGCGGGCCAGCGGCTCCCGCTCGGCCGGGGCCAGGATCACGTCGCAGGCCGCCATCCAGTCCTCGACCGGGCGCACGAAGCCCGGACGCAAGAGCCGCTGCTCGAGTCCAAACATGGCGATCTTTTCGTCGAGCTGCGTGTCATACGGCTCGATCCGGCCGCCGCAGGCCAAGCCGTAGACCGGTCTGCCGTCGGCTGTCGACACAACGCTGTTCAAAATGTCCGCCAGAATGTGCGTGCGCTTGCGGACCGTGTGATTGCCGAAGATGCCGATTACCGCCGCCGTTGCAGGAATGTCGAGTTGGGCGCGGATTTGCGCTCGGGCCACGTCTCGCCGGTCCGCATCGTAGAAGACGCCAAAAGGATTGTATTCGACGATCGTCTTGGCTTGCACCCACGCCGGCAGCGCACGCTTGCTGTATTCCGATACGGCCACCACGACGTGCGCCAGACGCAGGCACGCGTTCACGGACCAGCTGTTGCGGTAGTTGCTCCGCCAGTGCGCCACCAGTTTCGTGCGGCTGCTCCGCGCGGGCAGCGCCCAAGTCCGCAGCATCGCCAGATCGTTGACGTGCACGATGTCGAGCGACAGCCGGCGGATGGCCCGGCTGCAGGCGCCGAAGGCGAGCAGGTTGTCGCTCTGAAATCGATCCGCCCGTGACGTTTCGGAGAGGGAAGGCAGCGTCGGCAGCGGCACGACATCGAAGCCCTTGGCCGATGCTTCGTCGACGAGGCGCCCCTGGCCGTGGGCCAGGATGTGAACCCGATGACCGTTATCCGCAAGCGACCGCGCCAGAATCATCGACGAGACGGTACTGCCGCCGAACCGGTCTGCGACATAAGGAAATCCGATCGCGAGTTCGCGAGGGCGCGCGACGGAACGGGCGTCGCTACTCGCCGCCGGCATCGTCATCTCGCTCAGCACCACCGGATAGCCTCCCCGGACCGCCGCATCGGACTTGGCCCGTCTCCCCGACCTTGTCGAGTGAGAAAGAAGTGGCCGCGTTCACCCGAAGCCTGAATCGCCAGGAAGTCCCTCCTAAAACCGCATTTCTCTGCCCGTCGCCGGGTCACCACCGCGAAGGGGGGTCATGCTGCGAAATTGTTGTTGGCCCCGACGACGGTGACGGTGCCGCGAACGTTCTTGATGATATTCGCGTAGGGCGGATCCACCGAGCAGCCGGTGAACTTGACCGTGTTGCGGCCGCGGAGATCGAAAACGCAACCCTTCCGCCGTCCGTCGACGTCATGCCAGTCGCGAAGGATCACCGGCCCTTCGGCCGTATCGTGCATCCGCAGCGCCGGCCCGTTCAGTCGCGTAGTCTTGACGTTGGCAAAAACGGCGCCCTCGAAAGCCTGATACCAGACTCCCGTGCCCGAGTGATCGCCGGTGCAGACGATCTCCAGGTTCTCGAAGGCGGTGTCGGAACCGATCACGGTGTTCTGCTTTTTCGGGTCGCCGCCTTTGCACCCGTAGAATGCCTGGTTGCCGCCGGCATTGATCAGCCGGATGTTGCTGGCCCGCAGATGCGCGACCTTGGTGTACAGGCCCTCCGTGTCGTGCGTGCTACCGTCGCCCAGGCTCTCGATATGCACGTCGTCGAGTTCGACATTGCGGCCTGCAATATAGACGCCGTTGTTGTTGTTGCTGTTGCTGCGCGACGCGTTTGCCTTGAGGCTGCCGTTGAGAACCTTGATGCGTCGTGCGACGCCCGCCTCCATCTCGTTCTGATACGTGAGTCCGTTCGGCCCCGAGGGCCCCACGAGCAGGCCGAACCGCGTGTAGCCGTCGCAGGTATAGTCCTCGACGTCGAAGCGGACGGTCGTGCCGCCCTGAACCATGATTCCGCGCCCGACATTCTTTGCTTGGACACCCCGCACTTCGAGCTGGCGCAGCTTGCCGCCAGGGAGCGGTTTGATGGTCGGCCAGCCGATGACGCCGCCGACATTCTCGAACGTGCAATTGACGACGCCGATATAGGGAACTTCGACGGTCGTGTCGTCCATGTTCACGAGGTAGCCCTTGCCGCCGACGAATCGACAGTTCTGAAACTTGACCGGCGCGGCACCCGGCACGAACGCGTCGCCGCCGCCCCAGCGCAACGTCGGCGGCTCTGCGGCGTCACCCATGAGATCGAGCGGCTGCGTCAAGGCGACGCCGGTGGGCATTTCATACGCGCCGGGTGGGACGAAAAGAGGCTGTCCGGTCTGTATGGCCATGGCCAAGCCGCCCGGATGCTCGCGCACGTTCAGGCGTCCGGTGGCGGCGACCGCGGCTCGGACCTGCGCCGGAACGAGAAAGCGACCGACGGCCAACACTGCGGCACTGGTCAGAGCCTTGCGACGTGACAGGCGCTTCATGTCTGATACTCGAAGGAGCCGCGACCCTCGGCAGGCTACTCCAGGCCGAGCGAGAAGCAAACGAACGCCCACGTGGCTTTTTTGTGGTAGGACGGCCTCCGGCGGCCGCGCATGGGCCGGTGAAGCCGGTGTGCACTGAAAAGGAGCAGATGCCGCGACGTCTCGCCGCGCTCAATATCCGATCGCGCACCCATCCATACGCGGGTCGGACCCGGCCGTGAGGACGCCGCTTTGCCAGTCGATCCGGATCGCGTGACCGCCGCCGAACGGTTCCGGTGCCGGCTCCACGCGATGACCCCGGGCAACGAGACCGTCCGCCGATGCCTTCGGTATGCCCCGCTCGAGCTGCGCGACCCCACCGTTGTAGAACACCCGCGCCATATCCAGGGCTTCCTGCAGGTCGCAGCCGAAATCCAGCACGTTGGTGAGAAAATGGGTGTGGCCGAAGGGCTGGTAGTCGCCGCCCATGACGCCGTACGGCATGAGCGCGCGGTCGCCCTGCATCACCATCCCCGGCATGATCGTGTGCAAGGGGCGTTTGCCGGGACCGATGCAGTTGGGATGCTGCGGATCGAGGCGGAAGCTGGTGCCGCGGTTCTGCAGCGCGATGCCCGTAGTCGGCGTCACGATGCCGGTGCCGAAGGAATGATACACAGAGTTGATGAAGCTCACCGCGTTGCGGTCGCGGTCGACGACGCAGAAGTAGACCGTGTCGCTCTTGCGCATCAGCGGCGGCGGCAGGTCCGTCATGGCGCGGCGCGGGTCGATGCAGGCGGCAAGCTTCGCCGCATAGGCGGTCGAGAGAACCTCGGCGACCGGCACCGCGGCCTTGGTCATGTCGGCAAAAAGGGCGTTGCGGTCGCGAAAGGCGAGACGGCCCGCTTCGATCTCCAGATGCAGCCGCTCTGCCGACAGGGGATCGAACTCGCGCAGCGGGAAGCCGGCAAGCACGTTGAGCATGATGAGCGCGGTGATGCCCTGATTGTTCGGCGGTATCTGGCAGATGTCGACGCCGCGATAGTTGGTGCTGATCGGCGTCACGTATTCCGAGCGGTGCTGGGCGAGATCGTCGAGGGCATGCAGCGCGCCGAGCCGGCGCAGATACGACACGATGTCCTCGGCCACCCGGCCGGCGTAGAACCCGTCGCGTCCCTTCCTGGCGATCTCGCGCAAGGTCTCGGCCAGCGCCGAATTGCGGTGCAACTCGCCGGGCCTCGGCGCCCGTCCGTCGGGCAGGAAGATGCGCGCGGCGTTGGGATCTCCGCGCAGATGCTGGACGGCATCGGCCCATTCCCAGGCGGCGCGGCTGTGCACGGGAAAGCCCTGTTCGGCATAGCGGATCGCCGGCTGCAGCAGTTCGTCGAAGCCGCGCGTCCCATGGTCCGCCAGCAGGCAGGCCCAGGCATCGACGGCACCCGGCACGGTCACGGCATGGGGATTGTAGGGCGGAATTTCCGTGAAGCCGTGCCGGAGATACCAGTCGACCGTCGCTGCCTGCGGCGCGCGGCCGGAACCGTTGAGTCCGATCAGGGGACCTTGGCCCTTCGGCGCATACAGCACGAAGCAGTCGCCACCGATTCCTGTCTGGTTGGGCTCGACCACCGCCAGGACCGCGGCTGCGGCGACCGCCGCGTCGACCGCGTTGCCGCCGCGGCGAAGAACATCGATCGCCGCCGACGTCGCCAGGGGATTGGGTGTGGCGGCCATGCCCTCGGTGGCATGGGCCGGCGACCGGCCGGGAAGTTGGAAGTCACGCATTGCCGCACGGCTCGTCTGGTGAGGAACGAAATCACGGCAACGCCGAAGCGACCCTGCCGATCAAGCAGCGACAATCGAGCATCGGCCCCGACGCCGTCAAGGTGCCGCGTCGTCGATGGCTGGGGCGTTGGACCTAGGCGGGCGGCTTCGCTTCCAGGCTCGACGCCAGCAGTTCCCGCGTATAGGGGTGGTCGGCGTCGCCGCGCCGCAGCCGGTCGACGCGCAGGGTCTCGACGATATCGCCGCGCCGCATGACGGCCACGCGATTGCACATGTGGGCGATGACCGGGAGATCGTGGCTCACCATCAGCATGGTGAGGCCGCGGTCGCGCGCGACATGCTTCAGCAGATTAAGGATCTCGGCCTGCACCGACAGGTCGAGCGCCGAGGTCGGCTCGTCCAGCAGCAGGATCTTCGGCTCCATGATCAGTGCGCGGGCGATGGCGATGCGCTGCCGCTGGCCGCCCGAGATCTGATGCGGATAGCGGAAGCGGTGCTGCGGACCCATGCCGACCTCGCGAAGCGCCTGATCGATGCGCCGGTCGACGTTGTCCAGCCGCTGGATGGCGAGCGGCTCGGCCAGGATGCGATCGACGGTATGGGTCGGATTGAGCGACCCATAGGGGTCCTGGAACACCATCTGCACCAGGCGGCGTTGGGCGCGCGAGCGACGTTCGCCGACCGCCTCGCCGGCCAAGGCGATGACACCGGCCGTCGCCGTTTGCAGCCCGGCGATCGTCCGCAAGAGAGTCGACTTGCCGCAGCCCGATTCACCGACGAGACCGAACGCCTCGCCGGCCCCGACCGCAAAGGAGACCGTGCGAACGGCGTCGATGCGATGTGCGCCACTGCCGAACGAAACCGTGACGTCGCGAACCTCGATCACGGCGGCAGGGTCAAGCCGCAACCGGCCCGTCGAGCCATGCTGGATCGCGGGCAAGCTGCGGCAAGTCGGCCTGCGCGTGATCGAGGAGCGGCCGGCACGCCAGCAGGCCCTTCGTATAGGGATGACGGGCGCGGTCGAGTTCCGACGCCCGGCAGGTTTCCATGATGCGCCCGGCGTACATGACGACGACGCGGTCGCAGAACGACGCCACCAGGTTGAGGTTGTGGCTGATGAGAATGAGACCCATGCCGCGCCGCGCGATCAGTTCGTTGATGAGGACCAGCAGCTGCGCCTGCACCGTCACGTCGAGGGCGGAGGTGGGTTCGTCGGCGATCAGCAGCTCCGGCTCGGGAACCAGCATCATCGCGATCATCACGCGCTGGCCCATGCCGCCGGACACCTCGTGGGGATAGAGATCGTAGACGCGCTCGGGATTGTCGATGCGAACCGCTTCAAGCATCTCCAGCGCCCGCCGGCGCGCTTCGGCCGCCGGCGCGCGCGTGTGCACGCGGTAGCTCTCGGCGATCTGCCGTCCCACTGTCATCACCGGATTGAGCGAGTACTTCGGATCCTGCAGGACCATGGATATCCGTCGGCCGCGGACCTCGCGCAGGGATCGCTCGCTCGCGCGCAGCAGATCCGTGTCGTGCAACCTCAGCGCCTTCGCCGTCACCGAGGCGGTCGGGGGCAAGAGGCCGAGGACCGCTCGGCCGATCGTAGACTTGCCCGAACCGGACTCGCCGACGATGCCAAGCCGCTCGCGTTCGAGCGCGAAACTGATGCCGCGCACCGCCGCCACCGGCCCAGTGCGGCCCTGATAGCTCACATGGAGGTCATCGACCTGCAGCAGCGGCATGTCACAGGGACCGGACCGAGAGGCGGAGGATCTTCCGGATCATGCCTTGGGCCCGGCTGCCTTCGGATCGAAGACGTCGCGCAGCCCGTCGCCCAGCAGGTTGAATCCGAGGCTGACGACGAATATCGCGGCGCCGGGCATCGTCGCGACCCAGAACTGGTCATAAATGAAGTTGCTGCCGCTGGAAACCATGGCGCCCCATTCGGGCGTGGGCGGCTGCGCGCCCATGCCGAGGAAGCCGAGCCCGGCGGAGATGAGCACGATGCCGGCCATGTCCAAGGTCAAGCGTACGACAATCGAGGGCAGGCACAGCGGGACGATATGACTCCAGATGATGCGCGCCTCGGAAGCGCCCTGCATCTTGGCCGCCATGACATAGTCGCTCTTGCGCGTCACCAGCGTCTCCGCGCGAGCCAAGCGTGCGTAAGGTGGCCAGGAGGTGATGGCGATCGCGATGATGACGTTCTGGATGCTGGGGCCGAGGGCCGATGCGATGGCCAGCGCCAGGACGAGGCGCGGCAGCGCCAGAAAGATATCGGTAATGCGCATCAGCAGGATATCGAGCCAGCCGCCGAAATACCCGGCGACGGTGCCGACGAAAAGGCCGACCGGGAGCACGATGATCGATACGAGCACGATCAGCGTCAGCGTGATGCGGCTGCCGTAGACGACACGGACGAAGATGTCACGGCCCAGCTGGTCGGTCCCGAACCAGTGGGCGGCGGACGGAGGGTTCAGTCGCTCGGTCAGGAAATTGGTGAACGGCGATGCGCTCAGAAGAGAGGGTCCTATGGCCGCCATAAGGAGGAGGCCCGCTACGACGGCCAGACCAACCATGGCCAGCGGATTGCGTCGCAATGCCAGCCAGTCCGTGTACCAGCGGCCGAGCTGGGCCTGCCGGCGGCTCTGCGGCGCATCCGTCAACAACCATTGCCGCAGCGACGGGCGCTCCTGTATCGCCGCGGTCATCGCGACCTCGGATCGAGGATGTAGTAGAAGAGGTCGGACAGCAGGTTCAGGGTCACGTACATCGCGCCGATCAGGATCGTCGTGCCCAAGACCGCGTTCATGTCGTTGTGTCTCAGCGAGTCCTGCAGATAGCGTCCGATGCCGCTCCAGGAGAACACGGTTTCGGTCAGCACGGCGCCCTCGAGCAGATAGCCGTAGCTGAGCGCGATGACCGTGATGAGCGGCACCATGATGTTGCCGAGCGCGTGGCGCCAGATGACGCGGGTCCGCGACAGGCCCTTTACCAGCGCGGTCAGGATGTACTCTTGCGACAGCTGGCCCAGCATGAAGCTGCGCGTCATTCGGGCGATATAGGCCAGCGACAGATAGCCGAGGATCGACGCCGGCAGGATGATGTGGGAGACCGCGTTCCAGAAGATTTCCTTCTCGCCGGCGATTAGACTGTCGATCAGCAGCAACCCGGTCACCGGCGTGACGATATCCTCGTAGAACGACTCGATGCGGCCTGGGCCGGCGACCCAGCCGAGCTTGCTGTAAAAGATGAAGAGGCCGACGAATCCCAGCCAGAAGACCGGCATCGAGTACCCGATCAGACCCACGACCCGCATCACATGGTCCGGCCAGCGCCCCTGGTACGAGGCGGCGACGATGCCCATGGGCACGCCGAACACGATCCCGATCACGATGGCGATGGTCGCCAGTTCGAACGTCGCCGGAAAGCGGTGGATCAGGTCATCGATGACCGGCCTGTTCGTGTAGTTCGAGACGCCGAAGTCGCCATGCGCCAGCTGGACGACATAGTTCCAGTACTGCTGGTAGAGCGGCAGGTCGAGACCCAGCTTCTTGTACATCGCGTTGTAGACGTCCATCGGCGCGCGGTCGCCGACGACGGCAAGCACGGGATCGATCGGCAGCACGCGCGCCAGGCAGAAGGTGATGACCGTCAGGCCGAAGAAGGTCAGCGCGAGCGACCCGGCCAGCCGCCAGCCGTGCTTGAGAACTGCCGCCCACCGCGATGGGGCGGCATGCGAGAGCGGTGCGGTGGCGATCGCTGTCACGCCCTGTTTCCCTCCGCAAGGCGCCGCCGGGCCTGGATCGCTGATCCGCTCCCGGCTGGCGCGTTGCGGGCGACCGCAGGCGTCTTACTGCTTTTCCGTCAGCCGGTAATAGACCACGTCGAACGTCGGCCCCTGCACGTAGCCGGTGACATTCTTGCGCATCGCGGTCTGCCGCGTCGGCTGGAACAGGAACACGAACGGACCGTCCTCCTGCAGCTTCTTCTGCAGGTCGATGTACATGGCCTTGCGCTTTTCGGTGTCCCGCTCCTGCACGGCCGCGTCGGTCTCGGCCATGATGTCGGGGATCTCCCAGTGATTGCGCCAGGCCAGCGGCTTGATCTTCGGCGTATCGGAGTTATCGGGATTGCGCGCGAAGCTGTCGGCATTCGAGTGCGGGTCCATGTAGTCGGGCGACCAGTAGATCAGCACGATCTGGTGCTGGCGCGCGCGATAGATCGGGAACAGCTGGCCGCTGTCCTGCTGCTTGATCTTCAGGTTGATGCCGGCCTGCGCGAAGCTCTGCTGGATGTTCTGCGCAATGTCCGTGAAGGGCTGTTCCGTGCTGGTGTCCATTTGGATGTCGAAGCCGTTGGGATAACCCGCGTCCGACAGCAGCTGCTTGGCCTTCGCGACGTCGAGCTTGAAGGGATTGTCGTCGTAGGACGCGAAGAATCCCGACGGCCAGAAGGACTGATGGACGATGTACTGGCCCTTGAGGAACGTATCCACCATGCCCTGATAGTCGACCAGCCAGCGGATCGCCTGCCGGACCTTCGGATTCTTCAGGTGCTGGTCGTTCTGGTTCAACGCCATGTAATAGGTGTCTGCCGACGGATAGGTATTGATCACGATGTCCGGATTCCCGGCCAGGCCCTTGCTCTGGTCGGGCGTCAGGTTGCGCGCCATGTCAACGTCGCCCTTCTCGAGCAGCAGCCGCTGCGAGGCCGGCTCGGACACATGGCGGATCACCACGCGCTTGAGTTTGGGCGGACCCAGGCGATAGTCGGGATCGGCCTCCATGACGATCGATTCGTTCGGTTTCCAGGTCTTCATGCTGAAGGCGCCGGAACCGGCCTCGTTGTCGTGCAGCCAGGCATGGCCGAAATCGCCGTTCGCCTCATGCGAGAGCACGACCTTCTTGTCGACGACAGAGCCGACCACGGAGGTGAGCAGGTTCAGGACCAGGCTGGGCGCGAACTGCTCGGTGATCGTCATCTGGAAGGTCGTGGGGTCGACGGCCTTGACCAGGCTGTCGACATTGTCCTTCGTCCAGCCGAACTGTCCGATCAGGAACGCCGGCGTCAGGTTCAGCTTGATGACGCGCTGGAGCGAGAAAGCGATGTCGTCCGCCGTCAGCGGATTGCCGGAATGGAACTTTTGCCCCGCCCTCACCTTGAAGGTGTAGGTCTTGCCATCGTCCGACAGCTTGTAGTCGTTCTCGACCACGCCGCCGACGATCTTGCTGAGATCCTCGGCCTCGAACCGCATGATGCGATCGTAGACGTTGGTCCCGACCTCGCCACCCGTGAACTCATAGATTTCCGCCGGATCGGCCGTGATCATGTCGGCGATGTCCTTGGCCATGACCAGCGTATCTTTCGGCGTTTCGGCGCGTGTTGGCGACGCCAGGGTTGCCAATCCCAGGCTGAGCGCCGTGGCTAACAACTGCGTAGTCCTGCGCACGGATGATCTCCCTGTTTGTGCCGGCTCGAACCGGCGGTCTTGGCCCGCCACGGTCGCCATGCGACCATCGGCAGGCCCGGTTGGTTCGACCGACTATGGCAGGAAACGGCGGGAGATTGCAACGCACGGAACCCGTGCCGTTCGGAGCCGCGACGGCGCGTGCGATACTTGATTCCGCGGCACGGCGAACGCAGATTGACGCCCGCGCCGCTGATACGTCGCCAGCCTTCCAACAGCCGGAAACACAAGGTGCCATGACGAGTTCGCAGAAGTCAGCCACACGCAACTTCAGCCGCCGCCGGATTCTAGGCCAGGGGATGGGACTCTCGTTCGCGTCGCTGGTTGGGCTGGCCTTGCGCTCCCGGCCGGCCGCGGCCGAGGGGCTGACCTTCGGCAAATCGCGCGCGTTCGACTTCGACGGCCTGCGCGAGCGCGCCAAGCGCCTTGCCTCCAAGCCCTACCAGTTGCCGGCGGTGCGCTTCAGCGACGTGCTCGAGCGCCTGGACTACGACGCCTATCAGCAGATCCGCTTCATTCCCAGCAGCGCGCTCTGGGCCACCGGCGACGGGCCGTTCCCGGTGCAGTTCTTTCATCTCGGCCGCTTCTTCAAGACTCCGGTGTCACTGCACCTGGTCAAGGACGGCGAGGAGCGGGAGATCCTGTATTCGCGTTCGCTGTTCAGCTACGGCGATGTCGGCTTCGCGGCCGATCTGCCCGACGATCTCGGATTCGCCGGTTTCCGGGTCATGGACGTGGGCGGGAAGCCGGACTGGCTGGCCTTTCTCGGCGCCGCCTACTTCCGCAGTTCCGGCCAGCTCAACCAATACGGGCTTTCGGCCCGCGGCGTCGCCATCGATACGGGGCTGCCGACCCCCGAGGAATTTCCGCGCTTCATCAGTTTCTGGTTCGAGGCCTCGGCGACGGATCCGCTTGCCCTCGTCATCTACGCGTTGATGGATGGGCCGAGCGTCGCTGGGGCTTTCCGGATGGACTGCGCCAAGCACGACGGCACGGTGATGCAGATCGATGCCGCTCTCTATGCGCGCGCCAATATCACGCGTATGGGCGTGGCTCCCCTTACGAGCATGTTCTGGTACGACGAGACGAATCGGCGCCAGGCGCGCGACTGGCGGCCGGAGATTCACGACAGCGACGGGCTGGCCATCTGGACCGGCGCCGGCGAGCGCATCTGGCGCCCGCTCAACGATCCGCCTCAGCTGCGCGTGAACTGGTTCGTCGACAAGAACCCGAAGGGCTTCGGCCTGCTCCAGCGCGACCGCAACTTCGATCACTACCAGGATGACGGCGTCTTCTACGACCGCCGCCCGAGCGTCTGGGTCGAGCCGCTCGACGGCTGGGGCGAGGGCGCCGTCCAGCTGGTCGAGATCCCGACCGACGACGAGATCAGCGACAACATCGTCGCGTACTGGTTGCCCAAGACCCCCGTGAAGGCGGGCTCGGAGTGGAACTTCAAGTACAAGCTGCACTGGCTGGCCGACGAACCCTATCCGCCCAATCTGGGGCGCGTGATCGCCAGCCGCGTCGGGCGCGGCGGCGTCCCGGGTCAGCAACGGCCGAAGGGCAAGCGCAAGTTCGTCGTCGATTTCGCCGGCGGCCCGCTCGACGATCTCAAGAAGGGCGATCCGGTGAAGCTCATCGTCGACCCGGCACGCGGGACCATCGACAACGACTACACGCTGCAGGTCGTCGGCACCAAATGGTGGCGCGCCTTCTTCGATATCGCCGTCGACGGTCCGGAGCCGGTCGACATTCGGGCGTTCCTGCGGTTCAACGACCAGGCTCTCACGGAGACCTGGCTGTATCAGTACATCCCGTTCGAGTACTGACAGCGGGACACCCTCACGGCGATGCCGCGACCGGGATCGTCGTCAGCGCACGCGGCGGCCTCCGCGGCACGCGCAGCGGCGTCTTGCCGGCGCTGTCCCACAGCCCACTGAAGAACGCCCGGGCGTTCGCGCCGAGCGTGCGCGTGCGGTAGCCGCCTTCCTGGACCACGAGAGTTGGATAGCCGTGTCCGCCGATCGCCTCGCCGATGCGGCGGAAATCCGCCGGCCGGTGGCGCCAGGACCCGGTCGGATCGCCGGCCGCCGTGTCGTAGCCGAGGGAGAGCACGAGGAAGGCCGGGGCGAAACGCTCGATGCGGGACAACGCCGTGGCGAGCGCCGCGCGATAGGCATCGGGTTCCGTGTTCTCGGGCAGCGGCAGGTTCAGGTTGAAGCCCTTGCCGGGCCCGTCGCCGACCTCGTCGGCAAATCCCGAGAAGTATGGGTACGCGGAGCTCGGATGGCCGTGGATGGAGATGGTCAGCACATCGGCCCGTTGCCAGAAGATGTCCTGGGTGCCGTTGCCGTGATGGTAGTCGATGTCGAGCACGGCCACGCGGCCATAGCGGCTGAAGTAGTTCGCGGCGATGGCGGCGTTGTTGAGGTAGCAGAAGCCGCCGAAGGCGCGCCGCTCGGCGTGATGCCCCGGCGGCCGCACCAGGCTGTAGGCGAAGCGGGCGCCGGACAGTACCCGCTCGGCCGCCGTCAGCGTGCAATCGACGGCGCGCCGTGCCGCCAGCCAGGCGTTCGCATTGAGCGGCGTGAAGGTGTCGATGCAGAAGTAGCCGGCGCGCAGCGGCAGCTCCTTGGGCGGCCGCTTCGTATTGCGGATCGGAAAGACATAGGGGTAGATCGACTTGCCGGCCGGCACCAGCGCGCAGGCGCGGCGCAGGTAGTCGACGAACGTGCCGGCATGCACGGCGCGGATGTGGTCCTCCGAGAACGTCCGCGGCAGCAGCCGCTCGAAGGGCACGGCCTGCTCCAGTTCGCGCAGGATGGCCGAAATGCGGATCGGCGCCTCGACGTAGCCGCGGTCCTTGACGTGATGGATCTGGTGCTTGTCGTTGACGACGAGCGGGATCCGATCGGCGGTCGGGCGCGGCACCGCCTTGGCCGGCTCCGGTTCGCGACGCAGATAGCGTGGCGGCCGCAGGCGGATGGGATCGTCGAGGAACGACTTCACGACCAGGTCCACATAGCGCGGCGGGCAAAGGTCGCCGTATTTGCGCTCGAGGATGGCCCGCACCATGGCCTGCGCGCGCTTGCAGTCGGGCAGCGAGGCGCGGCCCAGGCCGTCGAACACGAGATAGGGCGGGCAATCGAGGTTCGGCTCGATCGGCATGTCGTACTTGGTGCCGATGATTGGGCGCGCGCCGAACTGCTCGTAGAAGCGCAGCCGGTCGGCATTCGACTTCATGAGCGCCGAGTCGCTGCAGAGGACGGGATTGTCCGGCAGGCACTCGATGAAGATGCCGATGACGTCGAGCGCCGCGGCCTCCTCGCGCACGCGTTCGTAGAGCGCGGCGCCGACGCCGTGGCCGCCGCGTCCGGGCTGGGAGGCGAGGTAGTCGAGATAGATGAAGTTGAGGTCGGGCACATGCATGACCAGGGCGAAACCCTTGACGTGATCCTCGCCGTCCTCGGCCACGAACAGCTGCGTGCGCAGGCGCTTCTTGAGCGGATTGCGCAGCAGCTCCGGGATGCCGGCCGCTTCGTTCGGCGTGGCGGTCGGGAATTGCATCCGCAGGATCGCCTGCACCTGCACCACCGCCGCTGCGTTGGCGGAGGCCAGATCGTCGGGAACGGGGCGGATGCGGATCATCGGCAAGAGGTACCGGGTGGGGCGCGAGCGCGCAACCGGCGCTGACGACCGGGGCGATGTGTGATACACGCCAGCGGCAAAATCCGGAGTCCGCGATGTCCGACCTGCCGGCTGTCCGCGCCATCGATCCGCTGCCGCAGCAGCGGCGTCTCGCCCTGCTGCGCGCGCTGGAGCGCAAGGTCCTGTGGCTGTCGTCCTGGATGATCCACAACGCCAACCACCTGCGCGCCCACCGCGACGGCCTGAAGGTCGGCGGGCACCAGGCCTCGAGCGCGTCGGTGGCGACGATCATGACGGCGCTCTATTTCGACGTGCTGCGGCCGGAGGACCGGGTGGCGGTCAAGCCGCATGCGAGCCCGGTGTTTCACGCCATCCAGTATCTGTTCGGCAACCAGACGCGCGAGCGGCTGGAGCGCTTCCGCGCTCTCGGCGGCGCCCAGTCCTATCCGTCGCGCACCAAGGACAGTGACGATGTCGACTTCTCGACCGGCTCCGTCGGGCTCGGCGTCGCCATGACCGCCTTCGCCAGCCTGGTGCAGGACTACGTGCAGCTGAAGGGCCTGGCGCCCGAGGGTGCCAAGCCCGGCCGCATGGTCGCCATCGTCGGCGATGCCGAGCTCGACGAGGGCAACATCCACGAGGCGCTGATCGAATCCTGGAAGCACGACATCCGCAACACCTGGTGGATCATCGACTACAACCGCCAGAGCCTCGACGCCGTCATCACCGACCGGCTGTTCGCGGGCATCGAGAGCCAGTTCAAGGCGGTCGGCTGGCGCGTCGTCACCCTCAAATACGGCAGGCGGCTGGAGGCGGCGTTCGCGAAGCCGGACGGCACGGCGCTCCGGCAGTGGATCGACGATTGCCCGAACTCG
>JBKOWC010000035.1:0-9673 GCA_046724215.1 Pseudomonadota bacterium
GGGTGAACCCGCGCCGACCCTTGTGCCCGACCAGCGCAGCAATGGTGGTGTCAGGCACGCCAGCGTCTTCGGCGGCCGTGACGAAGTTCTTGCGCAAGCTGTGGAAGCTGAGCCCGTCGCGGGCGCAGCCCTGCTTGCGACGAAACAGGGTGAACCTCCGAGCTGTGTAGTTCGCGTTGGCCTTGGGAAAGAGAAGATCCTTGCCGGCAGATTTGACGATGGCCGGCAGCCCGAGCTTCACGAGATGAGGGTGAACGGGGACAAGCCGCTTACCTGCCCGGGTCTTCGATTTGCGGACGTCCATGACCAGGACACCATGCTCCCGCCGAACATCGCCACCCCGCAGCCCGCAAATCTCGCTGAGCCTCATTCCCGAGTAGAGGGCAATGGTCATGATCCAGGGCAGGCACTCGCTGAACCGCGAAGGCTGGCTCACGAGGCGCTGTCCCTTGAACAACGCTCTTAGCTCTCGGTCGTCGTAAGCCTCCCACCCATTGTCGGCGACCTCGCCGTCGTCGTCGCGGGGTGCCGTGCGCCACAGGCCCGACCATGGCGATCGGGCGTCTTCGGCGATCTTCCCGTGATTGATTCCCCACTTGAACGCCTTCGAAACGGTGGAGAGATGCCGGTTGATCGTTGCTGACGCTAGGCCCGACTTGACGAGCTTGTTGACCCATGACGACGCCGTGGTGCGGTCGATCGCATCGAAGGCGCAGTCGTCACAGTGGTCAGCCAGCAGACGAAATGATAGGCGAGCCTGCAGTTTCTTTTTGGCCGCCAAATCCACCCGGTCAGCAAGGTAGGCTTCGCCGAAATCGGTAATCTTCGGCGCTCGGCCGCCGAACCGCCTGCGGCTGGCTGTCGGCCTGTCCGGCAGGGGCGGCAATGCAACCCCTCTCTGCAACGCGGCAACGGCCGCGGCGTGAGCCTTCAGGATCGATAGAGACAAGTCGAAGACGGCGTCACTGTTCCCCTCCCGGCCGAGCTGGCGCAGTTTCGATTGCGCGTAGGTAGCGGTGGGCACTCCACCAAGAATCGGGTTCGGCTGGATGGCGGCGTCGATCGCGTTGTCGGAGGCGTCGGCGATCTCGGCGGCGAACTTGTCGAGCTGGGGGTGAGCGTTCAGAAAATCCGCCGCCAACAGGTCATGGGCTCGTCGCATCTCCTCGTTTTCGATCCGCTGCAGCTCTATGTCAGCGATCGGCATACCGGCCTTGATCGCGTCGAACTGCTCGAGGATCCGCGCCCGCTCAACCGCCGCCCGCAGACGAGCCCAGGTCGATTGCCGGTGTGCAGCGACCGCTCGATGACCTTGAGGCGCTTCTTGCCGTCGGCGCCGACGACCTGCACCCCGACCTGGATGCTGTAGGTCTGCCGCCCCGGCCGTAGTCGGATGCCATCGCCTCGCGCCATTGGACTGTCCTAATACGGTGTCCTAACGCTAGGCAAACGAGAAAGTTATCTAATTGATTTATTTGGTATTTTTATGGTGGCGTCCCCGGCGTGATTCGAACACGCGACCTACGGTTTAGGAAACCGTTGCTCTATCCTGCTGAGCTACGGGGACGTCGCGGCGCTATATAGCAGAGGCCGGCGCCATCCGCGACCGGCTCTTCCGGCGCCAACCCGATTCGGAGGGCAGGGGTCAGCGGCGAGGATCGCGGGTCGTTAGCGCCGCGTTAACGCTTCCCGCCGACAATCGGCCCTGCCATTTCCCCTCCATCGATCCGGTGCCATGCCAAGCGAGACCTCCGCCTCCCTCGTCCAGACCGTCGATGCGCGGCCGGCGACGCCGCTGGCGGCCTGGCTGCATCAGCTGATGTGGAGCCAGGGCTGGGACGTCGCCGTCCGTGTCGCCAACCTGGCCTGGGCCGGCTGGATGATGCTGGGGCAGACCGTCGGCGTGCTCAACATCATCGCCCACCGCGCCGATCACGGTGCCGCCGTCTTCGTCACCGCCGTCGCCGCGCGCATCGCGGTGATCATGTTCCTGTCGCTGCTGATGGTCGCGGTGGTGAGCCGCGCCCGGCCGCTCGCCAAGACGGCGGGCCTGTGGTCGCGCATCACGGCGATGGGCGGCTCCTTCATCCCGAGCTTCGTCTTTCTGCTGCCGCGCAACGACGACATCGTCCTCGTCAACATCCTGTCGTTCTCGCTGTTCGCCGTCGGCTACGGCTTCACCGTCTATGCGCTGGCCTACCTCAACCGCTCCTTCAGCATCATGCCGGAGGCGCGCCGCCTGGTGACGGGCGGTCCCTACCGGTTCATCCGCCACCCCGTCTACGTCTTCGAGCAGATCGGCATCATCGGCCTGTTCCTGCCCTACGCCTCGATCTGGGCGGCCTTCATGCTGCTGGCCCACCTCTATTGCCAGTTCCAGCGCATGGACAACGAGGAGGGCGTGCTGCGCCGCACCTTCCCGGAATACACCGACTATGCGGCGCGCACCCCGCGGCTGGTTCCCGGCGTCTACTGAGGGCGGGCCCTCACCTCACCCGATCCGTCTGAACTTGTCCGTGGCCTCGATGAGGGCCGAGCGGATGCCGGGCTCCATGGCGGAGTGGCCGGCGTCGGGGACGATGATGTATTCGGCCTCCGGCCAGGCGCGCGCCAGTTCGTCGGCGGTGATGATCGGGCAGACCAGGTCGTAGCGGCCCTGCACGATCGCCGTCGGGACGTGGCGGATCTTCGCCAGGTTCTTCATCAGCGAATCCTCCGGCAGGAAGATGTCGTTGATGAAGTAGTGCGCCTCCATGCGGGCGATGCCGAGCGCCACCGTGTCCTGGGCGAAGGACTCGACCGTCTCCGGGCTCGGCAGCAGCGTGCAGCAGGTGCCCTCGTAGACGCTCCACTTGCGCGCCGCCGGCATGTGCACCCTGGGATCGGGATCGATCAGCCGCTTGTAGTAGTTCTTCAGGAGATCGCCGCGCTCGGCCTCCGGCAGGTACTCGGTGAAGTCGCGCCAGATCTCCGGCGCCAGCACGCGCATGCCGTAGAGGAACCAGTCGATCTCGCTCTTGCGGCAGAGGAAGATGCCGCGCAGCACCAGCGCCTTGACGCGGTCGGGATGCGTCTCCGCATAGGCCAGGGCCAGCGTCGACCCCCAGGAGCCGCCGAAGACGGTCCAGCGCTCGATACCGAGATGGGTGCGCAGCTTCTCGATGTCGGCGACCAGATGCGGCGTCGTGTTGTCGGTGATGTCGCCCAGCGGCTTCGAGCGGCCGGCGCCGCGCTGGTCGAAGACGACGATGCGGTAGTGGGCGGGGTCGAAGAAGCGCCGATGCACGGGGCTGGAGCCGGCGCCCGGGCCGCCATGCAGGAACACGACGGGCGCGCCGCGCGGGTTGCCGCTCTGCTCGTAGTAGATCTGGTGCGGTCCGCCCACCGGCAGGTGAGCGGATTGAAACGGTTCGATCTCAGGATAAAACTCGCGGCGTGACATCCTGTCCTCGTGCGTCTGCGGTAGGGGAGCCCCGATGCCGCACTATATAGCAGCCCTCCGGCGGTGCATCCCCGCGATGATCGCGGCATCCCTGGTCGTCCTGGGCATGGCCGGCGCTGCGACGGCGAACGATCCTGATGCGGACGGCGGCCGTCGCGGAGTGGTGGCGGCGGTCGCCGACGGCGACACGCTCAGCCTGACCGACGGCCGCACGCTGCGCCTCGCCGGCATCATGGCGCCGAAGCATGGGTCGGTGGACGAGCCCCTGGCCGACGCGGCGCGCGCCCGGCTGGCCGCGCTCGCCCAGGGCCGTTCCGTCATCCTCGCCTATGGAACCCGGCACATGGACCGGCACGGCCGCTTCGTCGCGCAGGCCTGGCTGGCCGGAGACGACGGCTCGCCCGGCGTCTGGCTGCAGGCGGCGCTGCTCGCGGACGGCCTCGCCCGCGTCTTCAGCACGCCGGATGCGCGGCTGCGGGTGGCGGAGATGCTGCAAATCGAAGACGCGGCGCGCCGGGCCGGGCGCGGCCTGTGGGCCGATCCGGCCTACCGCCTGCGCACGCCTGACGATGTCGGCAAGGCGGTCGATCGCTTCCAGATCGTCGAGGGTCGCGCCGTTGCGGTCGCCGTCGTCGCGAGCCGCGGCTACGTCAACTTCGGCGCCGACTACAAGACCGACTTCACGCTTGCCTTCGATGCCGCCGCGTCGCGGCTGATGCGCGACGCCGGGCTCGATGTCGCGTCGCTGCGCGGGCGTCGCCTGCGCGTGCGAGGCTGGGTCCGCTGGTTCAACGGGCCCCTGATCGACGTCTCGCATCCCGAGCAGATCGAGCTGCTGGATTGACGCCGCGCTCGGGCTTACGCCTCGATCATGTCGACGATCTCGCCGCGGCCGTCGAAGCAGGCGGCGACGAGCGGGCCGCCGAAGCCGCAGCCGGCATCGATGCTGGCAGTGAACTGGCTGGTCTGCACGCCGGGATGGGTACGGTCGAAGCCGCGCACGACGCGGATGAAGCCGCCATAGGGACGATCGAGGCGGGCAAAGCTGCCGGTGCCCCACCACAGCGAGTCGCTCTGCGCCGAGAGCGGCCGGTCGGGATCGAGGCCGGCATGCACGAACAGCAGCGCGCCGTCATCGGTATAGGCGGCGCGCCGGAGCGCGCTCATCAGCGCGTAGTGCCCGGGCAGCGCCTGCATGGCGGTCCTGAGCTTGCCGGTCCAGCGCGTGATCGCCAGCGGCCCGTCGCGGCTGCACACGAAACCCTGCTGGATGTCGCCGCCATAGGCGGCCAGCGTCGCGCCGGCGCCGTGCTCGACCATCCAGGCGAAGACCTCGCGCGGATTGGGCGCGAACTGCAGCTGCAGCAGCTTCTGCCACATCTCCTCCTGGCTGCCGCGCAGATAGGCGACGTCGGCGGCGAACATGCCGGGCCGCGCGATCAGCTCGCGGCGGAACGCCAGCATCTCGTCGAGCGTGCCCCGCACGTCGGCGCCATGGCCGAGATAGTTGCCGAGGTAGATGAGTCGATCACCGGCCGCGAAGCGTTGTTCGAGTTCGGCATGCATGGCTTGCAGCCGCGCGACCTCGCCATGGATGGCGGCGACCGCCCACACGCGTTGACACTTGCGCAGCACGGCAAACTTGTCGCGGTCGGACATGCGAATTTGAATCCAGGATTGCGCGCGGGCCGTCCCCGTGCCCGATTTGCCCTCGGCCGATCGACGTCGGCGAAGCGCCCGCGCCAGCCTGCTTCACATGGCACAGAAAACGCCGCAATGCAAAAGGCCCTCGTGCACGCCGCACGAGGGCCCTTGTTGCAGGCGATAGCGGCGCGCGCCGCTCGTCGTCAGGCCGCCTTGAGCACCTGCTCGAGCTTCTTCGTCGCCGTCGACTCGTCGATGTCCTCGACCGCGGCCAGCTCGCGCACCAGACGGTCGAGCGCCGCCTGGTAGATCTGGCGCTCGCTGTAGGATTGGTCGGGCTGGTCGGCGTTGCGGTGCAGGTCGCGCACGACCTCGGCGATCGACACCGGATCGCCGGAGTTGATCTTCGCCTCGTACTCCTGGGCCCGGCGGCTCCACATGGCGCGCTTCTGGCGCGAGCGTCCCTTGAGGGTCGCCAGCGCCGAATCCATCACCTTGCGGCTCGACAGCTTGCGCAGGCCCGAGTTCTTGGCCTTGGCGACGGGCACGCGCAGCGTCATGCGGTCCTTCTCGAAATGGATCGTGATGACCTGCAGGCTGTAGCCGGAAATGGCTTGGCTCTCGATGCCCAGCACCTTGCCGACGCCGTGCGTCGGATAGACCACGAAATCGTTCTTGCGAAATCCGATATCCTTGACTGCCATTTTCTCGCTCTCTTACAGTCCGCCCACGGCATAATCACAAAAGCCTGTTCTACGACAGGTAGATACCAAAACCCCGGCTTTCGGCGCCGTCCCCTCGCCGACGCCGTTGTTTCACTTCTGAAGACTGGGGGCAGGCGCGAAAAGCGCCCGCACAGTCGACCAGTTACCGTCGGTAACCACCGACGCATAACACAACTGCAACTATATCAAAACCGGTCGCTTCCTGCAACCACACCGCGACCCGGAGTGACGTAAAAGCGACTTGGAGTGGGTCTCCGGTCCGCCGGAATCAGCCCTTGCCCGGATTGGGACTGAAGTGCTTCTCGAACTTGTCGGGCACGCCTTTCCATTGATCGGCGTCGGCCGGTGCCTCGCCTTTGCGGGTGATATTGGGCCAAGCCTCGGCGTATTGCCGGTTGATCTCCACCCACTTCTCCATGCCCGCCTCGGTATCGGGCAGGATCGCCTCCGGCGGACATTCCGGCTCGCAGACGCCGCAATCGATGCACTCGTCCGGATGGATGACCAGCATGTTCTCGCCGACGTAGAAGCAATCGACCGGGCACACCTCGACGCAGTCCATGTACTTGCACTTGATGCAGGCTTCGGTGACGACGTAAGTCATCCTCAGGCTCCGTTGCTGCGGGCAATTCGCCGGGCCCGGCGTCGACCTCGGGCGCCGGCGCGGCTCTCCGCATGGTGATGGGCGGTGCGTTGCCTACCACGGTGCCGCCTTGCGGCGCAACCGCGCTGGCGGCGTGCCCATCCGAGCGACCGCTGCGCGTCACTCCGGCTCGCGCAGACGGTCGATGGCGCGGCGCTCCGCCTTGGTCGGCCGGCCGGTGCCGGGCTCGCGCTGCGCGCCGGCCGCCGGCGTGGTCGTAGCGGGCGGGGCAAGATCTTCATAGAGGGTGCGTGCCTCGGTTGCCGGGCCGCGCCGCTCGCCCAGGCCGACCACGCGAATGACGCGAATATGCGGGCCCCAGGGGAAGGTGAGGACATTGCCGGCGCGGACCGCCTGGTGCGCCTTGGAGATGATCTCGCCGTCGATGCGAATCTTGCCGGCAATGCACAACTTGGCGGCGAGCGTGCGGCTCTTGCAGAAGCGGGCGTACCACAACCACTTGTCGAGTCGCCGCGTCGGCGCTTCGCTCACTTGCCGAACCTCAGATCCCCCAGCCGCGCGAACGGCGAGTCGCCGGTCGTCGCCGGCTCGCCGCCGGGCGGCGTCCGGCGCCGATCCGTCCGCCGCGATCGGGCGGCGTAGGTCGCCTGGTCGCCGTCGCCGCGTCGGCGCAGTCCGATGGTCGACAGCACCGGCCCGAGCGCCGGCGCGTCGCAGCCGATCAGCGCTGCGAGCGCTTCCGTCGGCGCGAACGGTCCCTGGCCGGCGAGGTGGCGGGCCGCCTTCGACAGCTTCTCCAGGGCATCGACGCGGATGGCGAGATCGCCGGCCACGCGGTAGCCGGCTGCGAGATGGGCGGCCTCCGGCAGGGTCCACGGCATGCTCAGTGGCCGTCGGCGCGCCGTCCGCGGGATCGGCTGGCTCGCATGCACGGCCCACAGCAACAGCCGCAGGTCGGCGGCAGCCGGCTTGCCGACGGCGGGCAGCCAGATGCTCTCGCGCCCGATATGGACGCCGACACGGGCCAGCGCCGGGCGGTCGGCGGCGGCGAGGGCCGCGATCTGGCCGCTTACGGCCTGGCGCGGCAGCGTGCCGAGACTGCCCACGAGCTGGAAGGCCAGGCCGCGCGCCGGTCCCGTCAGGTCGGCGTCGCGGGCCCGCCAGAGCGGCTGCAGGCGCCGCCGCAGCTGCGCCTCGAGCCAGCGGGCGAGGCGGCGGCGCAGCCGCTCGCGCGACGGTGCATCCTCGAGCTCGCTCGGCAGGGGTTCGATACGCGGCGTCAGCGGATGATCGCCGGCGGCCAGCCGTGCCACGGCGGCGCCGTCCCACAGGATGCAGCCGTCGGGCGCCAGCGTGAAGGCGGCGTCGTCGGCCGCCTCCAGGCGCCGCAGCCGTGCCGGCAGCTCGCGCGCCAGCGCGCGCCGCGCCGAGGCCATGAGCGAACGGGTCGCCTCGGTGCCGTCGGCGCTGTCCGGCACGAAGCGCAGCCCCTCCAGGCGGCCGACCGGATGACCCTCGACGACGACGTCGCCGCCGGCGGTGACGGCGCTCGCGAGTTCGCCGCCGCCCGTGAGCCCGCGCGTCAGCACCGCATGGCGGCGGTCGACGAAGCGCTGCGTCAGCGACTGATGCAGCGCATCGGACAGACGGTCCTCGACGGCGCGCGTGCGTTCCTGCCAATGCCGCGAATCGGCGAGCCAGTCGCCGCGATGCGCGATGTAGGTCCAGGTGCGGATGTAGGCGATGCGCTGGACGAGCGCGTCGATGTCGCCTTCGACGCGATCGATGCGGGCGATCTGGTCGGCGACCCAGTCCACCGGCAGCACGCGGCTCGGCCCCGTCAGGTGACGGAATACCTGGCTCAGCAGCCGCGTGTGCGCATCGCTCAGCGTCTTGCGGAAATCCGGGATCTGGCAGACCTCCCACAACAGGCGGAGGGAGGCGCGCGAGCGCGCCAGGTCGGCCGTCGCGGCGTCGCGCGCCAGTGCCGCCAGCGCCGCATGGTCGTCGGCCTCGCGCGCGCGGATCAGGCCCGGCGTCGGCGGTGGCCGCTCGAGGCTGCGCAGCAATCCCTCGAGCGAACGGAAATCCAGCTCGTCATTGCGCCAGAAGAGGGCGGCGAGGGGATCGAAGCGGTGGTTCTCGATCGCCTCCACCAGCTCCGGTTCGAGCGGGCCGGCGTCGACGGTGGTGCCGAAAGTGCCGTTGTTCATATGGCGGCCGGCGCGGCCGGCGATCTGTGCGATCTCAGGCGCCGTCAGTCGGCGCAAGCCGCGGCCGTCGAATTTCGCCAGCTTGGCGAAGGCGACATGATCGACGTCCATGTTGAGGCCCATGCCGATGGCGTCGGTAGCGACGAGGTAGTCGACCTCGCCGGCCTGGTACATGGCGACCTGGGCGTTGCGCGTGCGCGGCGACAGGGCACCCATCACCACGGCGCAGCCGCCGCGCTGGCGGCGCATCAGTTCGGCCATCTCGTAGACCTCGGCCGCCGAAAACGCGACGATGGCGCTGCGCCGCGGCAGGCGGGTCAGCTTCTTGGGTCCGGCGTAGGTGAGGGTCGAAAAGCGCGGCCGGCTGATGACGTCGGCGTCCGGCACCAGCTTGCGCAATAACGGCCGGACCGTGTCGGCGCCGAGGAACATGGTCTCATCCTCGCCGCGGGCATGGAGCAGGCGGTGGGTGAAGACGTGGCCGCGTTCCGGGTCTGCCGCCAGCTGGATCTCGTCGACGGCCAGGAAGCCGACGCGACGGTCGAGGGGCATCGATTCGACGGTGCAGACGAAATAGCTCGGCCGCTCCGGGATGACGCGCTCCTCGCCGGTGATGAGGGCGACGGCGGCGGTGCCCTTGAGCTTGACGATGCGGTCATAGTTCTCCCGCGCCAGCAGGCGCAAGGGAAAGCCGATCGTCCCCGAGGCGTGGCCGAGCATGCGCTCGACCGCGAGATAGGTCTTGCCGGTGTTTGTGGGCCCGAGAACGGCGGTAATCCGCCTCGCATAGGCGCCGTTCATGCCCAGAAGATCGGCCCTCCGGCGCCGGAATACAAGATTAATGGCGCTTGGCGGTGTTCGCGATCAGCGCGGCCTGACCCAGGAGCCGCCGCCGCGGCGGATGACCGTCGGTTCCCGCTTGAGGTTGACGGTGGCGCGCCCGGAATGATCCGGGCCACCGGCCCCTGCCACGGCGCGGGCCGTCTCCTCCCGCACAGGTGGGTTCGGGGCCGGCCGCGCCGGCTGGTTCGGCGAGCCCTTGACC